>NZ_JAMXSL010000001.1:0-138259 GCF_026131715.1 Anaerococcus sp. NML200537
TAGGTCGAAAGAAAAAATCAGTATATTATCTTGATAAATCGCCCTTTTCTATAGAAAAGGGCCACCATCAATCTATAATATATTTGTATTGTAAGAAATTGAGCTACAACTTTTTGGGGGTACCATAGTCCCTCATTGGGCTCCCCCTTGCACCCCCTCCCCGTTACACCCCCAGGCGGCCCCTAAAGCGGGGAGCATGATTAGAAGCTTGCCTTCAGCAAGCCACTCTTTGTAGCCGGAACTCATTGTATTAACCATCCCTATTCTTAGTGATTTTGACATTCCAATGCCTAAAAATCTCAATCTAGCCCAAATGTTTCTTTTATATGCACTCTATATCTCAGTAGTCACAGAAATTTAATTTTCACTAGTGCGTCAGGAGATTTTCTTAACGGCATCTCCATTTACAAAATCTTCCGACCTTGGGATATGGGTCTTTGTTTTTAGAGAATTATAGAAACGAACAGATTCTAAGACTCGTTTTACTCTGCATAAGTCCTTCCATAGCTCAGCTTTGCTTCGCTAGGATAGGGCTTTAGCTTCGCAAACATTGCGATTGATGGGTCTAGAGAAGAGAGCTTTAAGATATACTTAATTAAAATCGTCAATTATTTTAAATCGAGGAAGCGTTAAAAAATTTTGTTGAGCGAAGCGAATCTAAATTTTTAGCTGACGAGATTTGAAATAATAGATTTTGTTCCAGGATGAGTAGCAGTCATGTATATAAAGTTTGCGTATCAAACATCCTTTTTCCCCGCGAGGGGTCGCACGGAGGGTGTAACGTAAAGGGGGTGTAATGGGGACATAAACGCCCCTTGATTTGGGGCGTTTATGACGGAAACATAGTGCGGGAGCACGAAGGAGTTTGCGTAGCAAACGGGTTTCCGTCCGATAAGGGAACGTGCGAAACGTTCCCTAGGGATTCCCCCTTGAGACGAAGATTCAATAGTAAATGGATATAATTTATTAAAATATTAAATTACGAAGAATTAAAGTAAATAATAACCATTCATTAAAAAAAATACTTTTATCTTGGATAAAAAAAAGAGGATTTTTAAGGGGAAGCCCCTTAAAATCCCTTTTTTATGTTTTCAAATTCAATATTTTCTTGCTCACCAGTCTTCATGTTTCTAACTGTGATGGTTTTGTTTTCTCTTTCTTCTCCACCTATTATATAGGCATATTTTACTCCTATTTTATCAGCATAGGAGAATTTCTTTTTTAGTTTGCCGCCTTCTAGGTAGATATCTGCGTTTTTTCCCTTATCGTGAAGGATATTTAGGATATCTATAGCGTAGAAGTTTTCTTCTTCAGACATTGGTATGATTAAAATTTCCGTTAGGTTTTCTTCTTTCTTATCTACTAGACCTATTTCTTTTAGTTGATAAAATAGCCTGGTTAAGCCTATGGACATGCCTACTCCTGGTAGGGCTTGTTTGGTGAAGTTGTCTGCTAATTTTTCATAGCGGCCACCGGATGATACTGATCCGATTTTTTCATAACCATTTATAAAGGTCTCATAGACTGTACCTGTGTAATAATCTAAGCCCCTTGTGATTGACGGATCAAGCTTGATATTTTTATCTGGTATGCCTAGTTTTATCATGTATTTATAGACAGTTCCTAGCTCTTTTAGTCCTTCTTCATAAAGGTCATTTTCTACAAGACCAGCAAACTTCTCTAGGGTTTCTTGGTTAGAATTTGCAGCTTCTATAAAAGAAGCTATTTTTTCTGCACTTTTTTCATCAAGTAGTTTAACTAGGTCTTCTTTCATATTTTCAAGACCCATCTTATCTTTCTTATCTATCAGCCTTAAAACTTCTGTTGTATCATCAATTCCTAAAGATTCAAAAAATCCATTCAATAACTTCCTATTATTAATCCTAAAGCTAACATCAGGTGTATCTAATTTTTGGAAAATTTCATAGATTACCCTTGGTGGGATAGCGTCATTTTCTATGGCAAGCTTGTTATGGCCAATTATATCTATATCGCATTGGTAAAATTCTCTATAGCGGCCCTTTTGGTTACGCTCTCCCCTATAAACCTTGCCTATGTGGTAACGCTTGAATGGGAAATTCAAGTCCGAAAAGTGCTCTGCCACATATCTAGCAAGGGGAACTGTAAGGTCAAACCTAAGACTCATATCACGTGTATCTGAGGCTATTTCATAGATTTGCTTTTCAGTTTCTCCTCCACCTTTGGCAAATAAAATTTCATTTTTTTCTATGACAGGTGTATCTATTGGTAGAAATTGATATTTTTTGTAAGTTTCTTCGATAATATTTTTCATCTTGTCAAAAACTAACTGGTCTTCTGGCAAAAGCTCCATAACACCAGCTATGGTAGATGGTCTAACTATATTCATAAATCCCTCTCTTTGTCTTGTTACTACAATACATTATACGATTAATAAGATTTTCTGCTATAGGCAAATTAATGACCCATAGTCTATCAAATCAAGCTTTGGATAGATGATCTTTATATTTTGATTTTCACAAATAGATTCTAGTTTAGAAAAAGCCTTATGCTTACTAATATCTCCTGTAAAAATCAAATTATCTCTTACAAGGTCACAGCATCCTCCCAAAAATCCTTGGTCAAATCCATCTAAGGCAATTTCATCCTGTTCTACCAGGTCAATCTTTATTTTATCCTTTAAGGCCTTATAAATCCCAAAATCAGCTGTGATTAGAGAATTCTTTAGAGGAATGATTGAACATCTACTATAGCCTTGCTTTACTTTTAGATGCTTTATCTTATTATCTTCGAAATATTTCTGAATGTGGCCTTCCGTAAAATCATTGTGAATATAAAAATCTTTAAATCTAACAACATTATAAATGGCATCATAAGGAAATTTTTCTGATGGATCCTCTCCTTTGATTATCTCATAGCCCTTAAGCTTATCCTTATAATAATCATAAACCGCTTCTGCTGCTACGATTTTATTATCATCTAGCTTAAATAAGGATAGGTCTGGATGGTCATCTATCCTTGAATCCAATTTAGGATTTGGACTAGTCAAAATAAATTCTATCTCATTTTCTTTTAAAAATCTCTTAAATTCTTCGCTTGCCTTATAGGAAATAATTAACATAATAATCCTTTCAATAAAAAAATCCCCATTGCTGGGGATGATTTGGAGGCGCCACCCAGATTTGAACTGGGGGTAAAGGTGTTGCAGACCTCTGCCTTACCACTTGGCTATGGCGCCATAATAAAAAATGGAGCGGATGACGAGATTCGAACTCGCGACCCTCGCCTTGGCAAGGCGATGCTCTACCACTGAGCCACATCCGCATACAAATATTATAACATAAATTTTTAATTTGTAAAGAATTTTTTAAAAAAAATCTTTATTTTTCAACTAATCGCTTCTAATCTTCAGCGACTACTCTTATATTATAAGATAATTTTTGTTCCTTGTCAAGTAATAATAAAAATTTTTTTGCTGCAAGTTTCCAAGAGAAAAGACTAGGAGAATTCCTATTTTAGTCTCCTAGCCTTTTCGCTTAATTTTTTTAATTCTTTTAACTCAAGCCTTGTCAAGAAATACCCGATAATTAATGTTAGAAAATCAGAAATTGTTATGGTTGACCAGATGTATTCTTTTGGCATGAAGTTAGTTATTATAAAGCTAACAGCCAAAACTAGGGCGTATCCCCTTAAGATTGTAATAATAAATTCAAATCTTGGCTTAGCTACAGCTGTGAGATAGCCACCATTTGTTATATTAAATCCTAGGATTAAGAAAGATATAGAAAATATCCTAAGAGCCTTGCTTGCAAAGGCCATAAATTCGCTTGTTACATCTGTCAAAAATACATTTACAAAAAATTCCGGCCAAATTTCGATTGCTAAAACCATAATAAGTGACAAACTCGCCACAGATATTAATATATATTTCCTAAGTACAGGTATTTTTTCAAATTCCCTTGCCCCATAGTAGTATCCGATAAGTGGTTGGCTTGATTGGTTTATGGCAAGCATGGTATTTACTACAAAAATCATAACATAGGCAATTACAGAAAAGGCTGCAAGACCTTCTTCCCCATAGAGCCTTCCTACAGCTAGATTTAATACTAGGGTGCAAAAACCTGACGAGAGCTCTGACAAAGATGCTGGAAAACCATAAGAAAAAATCTCCTTGACCATGAAGGCCTTTAATTTAAACTTTTTAAATTTAAGATATGACTTAGGTGATAAAAAGTAAATCAAATAGCCAATAGTAGGGATAGTTTGGGCAAGACCTGTCGCTACAGCAGCTCCCATAAGTCCCCAATGAAATTTAAAAATAAATATATAATCAAGGCTGATATTGGTTAAGGCTGACATAAGCATAAGAATCGTGGTAATTGATGGTCTGCCATCAGCCTTTACCATTATCTCAAAGACATAGGAAGTCAGATAAAAGGGCAAGAAATAAATGATAATTGATAGATATTCCTTGACCATATAAACCATATGACCGCTTGCTCCTAGGGCCCTTACCAGTGGATTTATAAAAATAAGACCTACTAGAGATAAGGAAATGGCAAATATTACAGAAATTGCCATACCAAGGCTAAAAAATTCATCAGCCCCCTTTTTATTGTTCCTGCCCTTTTCATGGGCGATCAGATTTAAAGATCCGATTGATATCAATATTGCAAAGGCAAAGGCCAAGGTCACAAAGGGCATGGCAATATTTACAGCTGCCAAACCCTCGCTTCCAACACCCCTACCAACAAAAATACCATCCACCATAGTGTAGGTTGAAAACAAGGTCATGGTCGTGATGGTCGGGATTAAATATTTTAAATAACTCTTTAATAACGATTTTTCTTTCATTTATACTCCTTAAGATACATATAATATAACTCTAAGCCCCTCTTTGGTCAAGAAAACACTTAAAATAAAGATTCAAATAAAAAATCGACTCGAAAGAGCCGAAATTTTATGAGATTAACTTGTAGTATTCCCTGCTGCTGAATTTGTAATAAATGAGATACAAAAAAGCAAATATTACAAAACCTATTATAAAGGAAGTAATTTTTATAGATTCATTGACAGATCCTAGCATGACAAATATTTTTGAAATCATCCTAAAGGCAAAAGCTACATGGACGCCTGCTACTATTAGCGGTAGGAAGAAAAATACCAGAACTTGCTTATCTATAGTTTTTTTAATTTTCCCTTCGCCAATGCCAAGTTTTCTTAGGCTTTGATATTTATTCTTGTCAGCAAAGCCCTCTTGGATTTGCTTGTAGTAAATTATCAGGCCAGTTGCAACCATAAAAATCAATCCCAAAAATATACCTACAAAAAATATTGCCCCGTAGAGTTTGTAGCCTTCCAAGACAAAATCATCATGAAAGCCTATGCCAAATTCATTTTGGACATCCTTAGTTTTTTTCTTAAAAATCGCCATATCCTCATCGCTTAGGTCAAAATTATAGGCATGAACTATTTTATTTTCATCTATGCTTAAATTTTGGTCCAAATTTTTGACTATCAGATAATAAAAATCAAACATATAGGACACTATCGAAGTATTTCCAGAATTTTTATATGGGAAATCTTTAATATCTGACTTTTTCCTTAATTTTTGGCCATTTATATCAAGTTCTGAAAAATTAGCCAACTTAGGAGCTTTATAGAGTAAAAACTCTCCATCTTTTAAAGAAGATGCTTCTGGTATTGATTCGTCTAAGACTTCTACCAGTATTCCCATAGCCTTATCATCCATTGCATTTGGGTTTGTAAAGGCATAGCCTTCTCTCCTGGCCTTAAAGGTATCTCCATCTTTTTCAAAGGTAAGAGGCATATTTTTGTAATCTTGAATATTTCTTGCCTCTAGATTATTGTCTTTGATAATTTTTTTAACCTGGTCAATAGAATACTCATTAGAAGAAGCGAGGCCCACAGCTCTTGGATACTGTCTAGAACCCACATCCTCAACACTCCTATAAAGGGCTATGGATGAGGATAATAAAATAATAGCAGCTGTGGACATGATTGTAATTGATCCAAGGCCCTTGGCATTTGACCTTAATCTAAAAATAAGGCTTGAAACTGAGATAAATCTTTCAGTCTTGTAATAAGATTTGGAAGCCTTCATAATTTTTAATATCACTATTGAAAGTGACGAGAAAAGGAAAAATGTACCTATCATTACCAGGAGGACAGCTAAGAAAAAGTAGGTAAGAGCCCTTAAAGGATTGTTCATGGTTTGGGCTATATAATATCCCGAACCAAGCAAAACTATTGCGACAATTGCACTTAGGACCATACCCCTTGGCCTTTTGAAGGTCTTTTCTTCCTTAAATAAGTCTAGGATTGATTTTCTTTTTATTTTTATAATCCTGGTCAATAAAATTAGTAGGGAGATCCCTGCAAAAACCAAAAAACTAATTATATAGGCATCTTTTGCAAAACTTAGGTAGAAATTTCCTTCCATTAGCATAAGCTTCAAAAAAATTGTTTCTAGCAATTTATATATGACTGTAGCAGATATTATACCAATTAAATATCCCAAAGCTGATATTATCAAGGATTCTAAGGCTAAGATTTTTGAAAGATGTTTTTTATCAAGGCCTAAAATCGCATATAGGGAGATTTCCTTAAGTCTTTTATTTAATAAAAATCCATCTGAATAATATAAAAATATCAGAGAAAAAATCCCCATTACATAAATAGCAATTTTCAATATATAATAAATGCTAGACATGGCGTAAAAATCTTTTAAAGTATCTGCATTCATTAAAAGCAAAATCGAAGTCATTGAAAACACCATAAAGGCATAAATCAAAATATATGGAAGATAGACTTCTCTATTTTTTCTAATCCCATCTAGGGCAAGGCGCTTAGTGAGTTTCATTTTTACCCGCCCTTAAAAAATTTAGTGAATCTGAAATCCTCTTATAAAACTGATCTCTGCTGTCATCTGCCTTATAAATTTCATTAAAAATCTTCCCATCCCTTATAAAAAGGACTCTTTTTGCAAAGGATGCCGCTATATTTGAGTGGGTCACCATGAGAATTGTATTTCCCTCAGCATTTATTTTTTCAAAATATTTGAGCAAGTCTTCGCTAGAAGATGAATCTAATTGACCTGTAGGCTCATCTGCTAGGATTATCTTAGGATTGATAATTAAGGCCCTCGCCACAGCTACCCTTTGCTTTTGTCCACCGGATATTTCTGCTGGATACTTATTTAAAAGGTCAGCAATTCCTAGTTTGTTTACAATAGGCATAAGCTTATGATCAAAATCATCTGGATTTTCTTCCCTTAACACAAGGGGCAAGAGGATATTTTCCCTAACATCAAAATTATCTAGAAGATTAAAATCTTGAAAGATATAGCCAAAATTATCCCTCCTAAAATCTGACTTTTCCTTATCAGATAAGGATAGAATTTCCTTATCATCAAGGAAAATTTGTCCGCTAGTTTCCTTATCAATAAGGGAAATGATATTTAAAAGTGTGGTCTTGCCTGATCCAGACTCGCCCATGATGGCTAGGAAGTCCCCATCTTCGACTTTCAAATTCACATCCTTTAGGGCAGTCACAGCGTTTGCTGAATTTTCCTTATAAATTTTTCTTAAGTTTTTTATTTCTAACATATTTTCACCTCTCATAATATAATTATAAAGGCTAGATAAAAATAAGTCCCTTTGTTTATCTTACAAAGAGACCTTTTATCTTACAATTTTGTAAGCTTATCAAATTTTATGGCAATTTTTGTATAAGAGCCCTCCTTGGAATCTATACTTATGGAGAGGTTTAAATCCTCGCCAATTGATTTTACTAGATAAAGGCCGAGGCCAGTTGACGAACCAAAGGCCCTGCCATTTTCTCCCGTATAACCCATTTCAAAGATCCTTGCCAAGTCACTCTTCTTGATGCCAATCCCATTATCCTCTATAATTAAGCTTAAAGCTTCAAAATATATTTTAATCTTACCAGCATCCTTGGAGTATTTGAGGGAATTATTTATAAGCTGGCTTATGATAAAGCTAAGCCACTTGCCATCTGTAATGGTCTTGTAGGATAAATCTCCCAAGTCAAGGCTAATATTTTTGCTGATAAAGTCATAGGACTTATCCCTTATAATATTTTTAACCAAGGGTTCGATTAGGACTTCCTTAAAGATATAGTCATTTGTCTTTGAAGAAAATCTCACAAAGCCCAAAAGTATATCAATATAGGCTTCCATCCTCTTATTATTTTTAATAAGCAGGTCAATATCAGGATTTTCCTCAGCTAGGATTAACCTATTTTCAGCAAGTGGTGTTTTTATTTCATGAAACCAAAGGGAGTAGAAATTTTTAGTTGCTTCTTCCATATCCTTATAATCGATTAAGAGGTCCTTGTATTTTTCATCTAGAAAGCTGTACTCATCTGCTATTATCTGAGCCTTGTGATTCAAATTTTTAGACCTTATAATTTTTTCAAAATTATTTTCCTTTTCTCTTTGACTATCATATAAAAGAAAAAGCAAAAGGATGAAAATATTTATGATTAAGCCATAGATGATTGCAAATCTTTCTAGGTCAAAGGCTAAAAAAATTAGGCTGTAGATGAAAGTTATAATTGCAAAAAATATCAAAAGCCTTTTATTTTCTCTGATTACACACTTAAAATTAAACATAATAACCCTTACCAACCTTGGTTTTTATAAAATCTTTGACCCCCAGGCTTTCTAAAGATTTTCTAAGCCTTGAGATATTTACCGTTAGGGTGTTGTCATCTATAAATATATCTGTCGACCAAAGGGCTGTCATTAGCTTATCCCTAGATATTACCTTGCCATCATTTACCATGAGGGTCTCAAGGATTTTAAATTCATTTTTGGATAGGTCGATAGACTTGCCTTCAAAGCTTGCCTGCATAGATTTTAAATCTAAGATAAGGCCACCTTTTTCAAGCTTATCAGAGCCTTGCTTATAATCATAGGTCCTTCTTAAGAGAGCCTTGACCTTGGCTGTCAAAAGTTCTACTTCAAAGGGTTTGGTCACAAAATCATCTGCCCCCATCTCCATTGCCATGATTTTATTCATGGTATCTTCCTTTGAGGATAAGAAAATTATTGGGACATTGGATATGTCTCTGATTTTCCTAGTCCAATGGTAGCCATCAAAATATGGCAAGCCTATGTCCATAACTACAAGGGAAGGATTCTCTTCCTTAAAAAGGTCAAAGACCCTTTCAAAATTTTCTACTAAAACCACCTCATAGCCCCATTTCTCAAAGTCTTTTTTTAAAGAGCTTGCTATTATCTGGCTGTCATCTACTATTAATATCTTAAACATAGGCCCTCCTTTATTTTATTATAACACAAAACCTCCCAATCTGAGATTGAGAGGTCAATTTTTAATCAAGTTCTAGCCTACCTGTGTATAATTGCCAGTAGGTTCCCTTTTCTTTTATTAACTTGTCGTGGTTGCCACGTTCTATTATCCTACCTGAATCCATTACCATGATTACATCAGAGTTTTGGATGGTGGATAGCCTGTGGGCTATGACTATGGAGGTTGATCCTGCCATTAGATTATCCATGGCTTCTGTTACATCCCTTTCTGTGGATGTATCAATTGATGAGGTCGCCTCATCTAAAATTAGCATTGGTGGTTCTGCAAGGGCTGCCCTTGAGATTGAAATTAATTGGTTTTGACCATCTGAAAGTGATGAACCGTCGCCATTTATCTCTGTCTGGTACCTATCAGGAAGTCTCTTGATGAAGGAATCAGCTCCTGATAGCTTGGCTGATGATTTTATGTCGCTTTCGCTTGCATCTAGCCTTCCATATCTGATATTTTTCTCAATTGTATCTGTAAAGAGATTTACATCTTGAAGAACCATTCCAAAGGCACGCCTTAAGTGGTCTTTTTTGATATCTCTAGTATCTATCCCATCTACTTCTATAGAGCCATTGTCTATTTCATAAAATCTAGTGATGACATTGGTTATGGTTGTCTTACCAGCACCGGTTGAGCCTACAAAGGCAATTTTTTCACCTGGATCTGCGTAGAAGGAGATCTCCTTTAAGATTTGGTTTTTACCGTCATAGGAGAAGTCTACATTTTTAAATTCTAGCCTACCTTCAAGCATCTTGTAGTGTTTTCTTTCTCCATCATCCCACATCCAAGCATAGCGGCCAGTTAGCTTGTCAGATTCTTCTATTGTGCCATCTGCCTTTTGATAGGCATTGACTAGCTCTATAAAGCCAGTGTCTTTTTCTATTGGCATGTCAATTATTTCAAAAATTCTATCAGCCCCTGCCATGGCTTGGAAGACCATGTTGGCCTGTTGGCTGACATTTACTATTGGGTTTTGGATTTGTCTGATATTTGATAAAAATGCTGCAAGAACACCTACTGTGAGATCTCCCTGGATAGTGAAATATACACCCAGAACAGTAATTGCCGCATAGAGGATATTTACCATATTTATCAAAAATGGCATCATCCTACCTGCATAGGTATTGGCCCTGGCAAAGGCTGACCTTACATTTTCACTTTTGTCATGAAAATCATCAAAGGCCTTCTCTTCCCTAGAAAATACCTTTACTACCTTTTGACCAGATAGGGTTTCTTCTGAAAAACCGTGTAAAGTAGACACATTCGCCTGGCCCTCGCCGAAGCTTTTGGCTGATTTAATAACTATCTTTGATAGGATTGGTATCATTACCAAAAGGCCTAAAAATAGGGTAAAAGTCAATCCAAAGCTTAGCTTAAACATGACAAGTATTGTACCTGTAAACATGATTGTAGCCCTAACTATGGTTGGAACTGTATTTGCTAGTGCCTGGCTTAGAACATCTGTATCGTTGGTAAATCTTGACATAATCTCGCCGTGTTGGTTTGAGTCAAAGAAATTTATTGGCATTTTTTGAATTTTTTCAAATAATTCTTCCCTTATATTTCTTATTGACCTTTCCCCTATCCTTACCATAAGTCGTGAATAGATAAAGGATGTAGCTGCTGATACAAAATAAATTGCACCCATTTGTAGGCAGGCTATCTTTAGCCCATCTAAATCTGCCTTTAAGATGTAAGAGTCAATGATAGGCTTAAGCATATTTACTCCCCAAATTTGAGTAAGGGCTGATACTATTACACAAACTACTATCAAAAACATCTGCCACTTGTATTCAAAAAGGTAGGATAAAAGTCTAGCTATTGATGAAAATGAAATATTTCTTCTATATGATTTGCCATTCATCTTGTGACTATTATTCATTAGCTCCACCTCCTTGTTGTTGGATATCATAGGTGTCCCTATAGGTCTTGTTATTTGCGTAAAGCTCTTCGTGGCTGCCTATAGCTTCAATCTTTCCTTCATTCATCACTATAATCCTATCAACATATTTAAATGAAGATACCCTTTGAGATATGATAAGCTTTGTAAGGTTCTTATTAAACTTGTTGATACCATCGATGATTGCTGACTCTGTCTTGGTATCTACTGCTGATGTAGAGTTATCAAGGATTAGAATCTTAGGATTTTTAAGAAGGGCTCTGGCAATGGTTAGCCTTTGTCTTTGGCCACCAGATACACCAACTCCGCCTTGACCAAGTACTGAATCATAGCCATCGTGACGTTCCTTTACAAAGCTATCAGCCTGAGCAATCTTGCTTGCCTCAATAATCTCTCCTAGATTTGCCGACTCATCTCCCCATCTTAAGTTATCTGCAATAGTTCCTGAAAATAGGGTATTTTTTTGAAGGACGATTGCTACATCATCTCTTAGAGTCTTTAGGTCATAATCTTTAACATCATGGCCACCTACCTTAAGCGATCCGCAAGAAATGTCATAAAGTCTTGGAATAAGCTGAACTAGGGTTGATTTTGAGGAACCAGTTGATCCCAAAATTCCTACAGACTCACCACTTTTTATGTGAAGATTTACATCTTCTAATTGGTATTGGTCTGAATCTTTTTCATATTTAAAGCATACATCTGTAAAGTCAATTGACCCATCTTCTAGTTTTAGGCCTTCGATTTTTTGACTATTATCCATTGAAGGCTTCCTGTCAATAACTTCTACAACCCTAGTAATGCCAGGAGAAGCTCCCATGAAGGTAGTAAGAACCATGGACATGCCTATAAAGGCGCCTAGAAGCATTGTCGCATACATATTAAAGGAAACCAAGTCGCCTACCCCAAGTCTTCCTTCTATAATCTCAATTCCTCCAAAGTAGGTAATGGCTACGAAGGTTGCAAATAAGATTACATTGGCAATTGGAAATAGATATGACATTGGTCCTTGAGATCCATCTGCGTATTCAAACATCTTTTCATTTTGGACCATGAACTTGTCAATTTCGTATCTTTTCCTCACAAAGGCCTTGATAACCCTAGAGTTGTTAAGATTTTCCTCTATGACTAGGTTTAATTTATCATATTGGAATCTAGCCTTCCTAAACTTAGGTATAGCAAAGCTTGCAAGAGCCATGAGCATGGCAAATAAAATTGGCACAGCTACCAAAAATATCAAAGATAATTTAAGCGATGCATTTAGGGCCAAAACAAAAGAAACTACCGCCATTGCCACAGTCTTAATGACAAATCTTGTCGACATAAACATGGACATGGCTATTTGCTGGACATCTGATGATAGTCTTGTAAGTAGGGATGGGACCCCAAAATAATCTATATCCTCAAAAGAAAATCTTTGAATATTTTCAAATTGAGCCAGACGGGCATTGTGACCCATGCCTGATGATGAAATTCCGGCGTTTTTTGTAGCCTTCATCCCAAAAAACATTGTCAAAAGAGCAGCTATGACCATCAAGATTCCATACTTAATAGCCATTCCCAAGTCCTTGCCCTGAACGGCATTATTAAGGGTAAGAGCCATAAGGTATGGAATAAGTAGCTCAAGTATAGTCTCTAAAATTGTAAAAATCCTAGAAAGATTTCGATTTTTCTTGTACTCTCCCAGGTATTTCTTGATATAAGAAAAGGACCTGTTAAATTCTTTTATAGATTCCATTAATCCTCCTTTTTTAAATCTTCCTTGATTGTGCTAATCAAAAGCTTAAGAGCATCTTTTATCTCTCTAACCTTCTCATCGCCCAATCTCTGTTTCATTCTAACATTTGATTCATTGATCGGTTTTAATCTTTCATCTCTATTTTTCTTGCCCTTTTCAGTAAGCCTTAGGATTCTGATTCTCTTGTCAACTTCATCCGGGATTAGGTCTATTAGACCGTCCTCCCTTAGATTTTTGATGATATTGTTGACTGTTTGCTTGGGAGCACTCAGCCTTTCAGATATATCCTTTTGGGTAGGATTTTCCATAAAGCCTATGTGGATTAGGACGATAGTCTCTAGGTCATTTAGTCCATAGACCTTTGCCCTCTCCTTATTTAGGCCATTGGCACATCTTAGCAAAGAAAAAATAGAGAATATGGGTTCTTTTTCAAAATTCATACTCCCTCTTTCTCTAAAGTAAATAAACAATTTTAATTTATCTATATTTATTATAGTACTATTTGGGACTAAGTCAAGAAGATAATTCGAAAATTAAATTTTTTTATGTATAATATTTTAGAGGTGTAAAATGATAGATTATTTAAAAGACCAGGGCATAAATGATAACTTAATTGCCCAATTAGAAAAATATAGAAAAGAAAATGGCCTTGATGATTCTGATAGGGTCATTAAGCCAGAATATAAATATTATGGAAAAGAAGTCTTAGAAGAGGCAATTGCTGCCCTTCTTGCAGGCAAAAATATCCTCCTTACAGGAGCTAAGGCTACAGGAAAAAATGTCCTTGCGGCCAACCTTGCCTATTTATTTAAAAGGCCAGCCTATGATATTTCCTTCCACGTCAATACAGACTTTGCTTCCCTTATCGGGGCTGATACCTTTAAGGATGGTGAGGTCAAATTTAGGAAGGGTCCTATCTTTGAGGCAGCCCTAAATGGTGGTTTTGCAATATTAGATGAGATTAATATGGCTAAAAACGAGGCCATTTCAGTCCTCCACGCAAGTCTTGACCACAGGAGGATTATCGAAATTTCTGGTTTTGATAAAATAAAGCTTGATCCAAATACCAGATTTATAGGGACAATGAACTACGGCTATGTAGGCACTCGTGAATTAAATGAAGCCCTTGCTTCTAGGTTTATGATTATAAATGTGCCAAACATCAGCGAGTCTAACCTTGATAAGCTCCTGACAGATAATTTTCCAAAATTAAAGGAAAAATACCGCAAGGCCTTTATTGACGTCTTTATATCTTTACAAACAAAGAGCGAAAATAACGAGATATCAACCAAGCCAGTCGACCTAAGAGGCCTAATCGGAGCAATCGAGATAATGAGAGTGGGACTCAATCCTTATAAGGCGATTATGATGGGTCTTGTAAATAAGTCCTTTGATGCCTTTGAAAGGGAGATAGTCCTTGATGCTATAAAAACAAAAATACCTGAATCAATAGATGAGAGTGTCTTTGATGAATGAAAATTATGAAAAAATAAGAGAGTACAACATAATATGGGACTTTGCGGATGATTACAAATTCATCCCCAAAAGGTCCTATCCAATGGATCAAGTCTATAAAAATATGACAACAGGCTTTATCATAAAGACCTTTGATTTTGATATGCTTGATTCTTTCTTTGCTTATTTAAGAGATGAAAATCCCTTCTATGAGGAATTTTCCTATATAACAAATCTCTTGCTTGAGGATATGGCCTTTAGAAGTCTTAAAGATTCTAATTTAGTAATAGAAAAGTTCAGAAAAACCTACGCAAGTAAAATCCTACGCAAATACCGCTACCATGAGGCAGATGACCTAAAAGAACAAATTGAAAAGGCCTACTATGGCAAGGTCCTAGGCAAGCCAATCACAGAAGGATCCCTTTTTAGAAATATTTACAATGAGATTTTTAAAATCTATACACTAGATACGACAAACCTTATTGATAAATTAAATAAGGTCTTTAAGACATATTTTGCCTTTGAAAGATCAGAAGAAAACCAGGCCCTCCTTAATGAAATGATCAAGGATAAGGAGCCTAAGGATTTTAAATCTTCTAAAAAGGATGAAGAAAAGGCAGATTTTTCTGATGAATTTATCAAGGATCAATTTAACATAGGTTCTGCAGAATTTACAGGCAATATCTACCTGGAAGATAAGAAAAAGGACAATGACAGGCACCTTATCCTCTTAAATGCTGATAAGGAAGGCTACCACACAAGTGATGAATTTATAGAAGACTTCTACGGCAAAAGCATCTACCCAGAAGCTAAGGTCAGAGCCCTAGAAGAAAAAGTAGCCAAGGGAGTCCATGCTGGCAAGAGCCTTTATTTTACAAAAGGAATCTACAAGGATAGCCCAAATGCCAGGTTTTATAAGAAAAATAGGGATGAAGTTTACGAAAAAAACAAGGCATATATAGAAAAAAACCTAGCAATTAACAACCGTTCGATTAAGGAACTTGCCCAGACTATAAAAAATTCTATAGCTAATTATGAAGATTTTTCAGAAATTTCTAAATCCTACGGCATGGTTGATTCTACCAAGGCCTGGAGGGCATCCGTCCTAAAGGATTTTAATATCTTTGACAATATGGAAAATGACGATGTATCTAGTTTTAAGGTGGACTTGCTGCTAGATTCATCGGCCAGTCAAAATAAAAGACAAGAGATAATAGCCAACCAAGCCTACATCATAGAAAATGCCATGGATGAGGTAGGAATTCCAATTAGGGTCATGTCTTATTCGACCCTAAGAGATCACACAGTCTTTAATATTTTTAGGGACTATAATGAAAAACACAAAAACAATGAGATTTATAAATACTTTGCCTCAGGATCAAATAGGGATGGCCTAGCCTTTAAGCTTTTAAATGAGCTAATAGATAAGACTAAGGACAATGAAAAGCACATCCTAATAATCCTTTCAGATGGCAAACCAAACGATGAAAAGGCAAATATAAATACAGTTAAGCTCCTTCAAAAAAACCAATATGTGGGAGAACTTGCCGTAAATGACACAGCCAAGGAGATTAGAAATATCAAAAACGATGAAGTATCAGTCCTTGGAGTCTTTACCGGCGAAGATGAAGATTTAGAAAATGCCAAGCTAATCTATGGGGCAGATTTTTGCAAGATAAGTAGCCTAGAAAACTTCTCTAAGGTCGTATCAATCTTTATAAAAAATACAATAATGAAAATGTAAAAAGAGCTAGGGCCTAGCTTTCCAAGAGTTAATCTCAGGAAAGCTAAGGCTTTAGCTCTTTTTTAATATCTTTGTTTTCTTTTTTTCTTTGCTACTCTTTTTTCTTTTTCCCTTCTTCCAAATATCTTATGATAAATTTGGTTGACAAGTTCCATAACTTCTGGAATCCTAGCAAGTAATATAAGCAAAACATAAACAAATCCTGCCACAATAATTGCCCCAAAGAGAGCTATTATATGGCTTATTTTGCCTGCAAGTCCTGAATAGGTAAGCATGGCAAGAGATGCCATTATGCATGTAGCAAGAATAATCTTACCTAAAGATATGGCAGCCTGTCTAAAGTTAAAGGCCCCAAAATTATCCCTAAACTTATAAAGCATAAAGGCTGATCCTATGGCAGTTGATAAAACTGTGGCATAGGCAAGTCCAACTAAATCAAAAAACTTAATTAGTATAAAGTTTAGGATAATATTTAAAACCTGTTGGGTAACTACAATTATAACCGGTGTCTTGCTATCGCCTACCGCATAAAATCCCCTATCTACCACATCTGACAATGATTGGAAAATTATATAAGGTGAGTAGGCTGTAAGCAAACTTGCAACTATGGCTGTATCATCGCTTGTAAAGGCATTTCTTTCAAAAACAAGCTCTATTATTGGTCTAGATAAAACCATCATGCCTATTGTGGCAGGTATTACTAGACTCATAGTAGTGACAACTGCAGATGATATTTCCCCCTTCATCTGCTCAAACTCACCAGCTTGGCCAAGGCTTGCAATCTTTGGAAAAATAGCTGTGGTTACAGAAACTGTAATTACACCTGTGATTAGGGTAAGCATGGTCTTTGAGTAAAATAGCTTTGATATGGCAGCCTTGCCAAAAAAGGCTGAAGCCATTGAGTTATCTGCAATTATAGAAAGCTCGCCTGCCGCAGATGATATTATAATCGGAATTGATATGAGCATTAAGCTTCTTACATATTTATTATGAATATCAAATGTTCTCTTATGCTCATAACCTGCATCTTTCGCAGCCTTTGGAAATAGGATATACTGGAGAACATTTCCTAAAAGTGCCCCGATTATTAAAAGGTAAGGATTGCCAGTAATACCGGTTAGGATGGTGAAAATTATTATAATCACATTCATCAATATACCGGTTATGGCTGGGTCAAAGAAATTACCCTTTAGATTTAGATATCCCCTAAAGACTGCTGAATAAAGGTAAGCAAAGACTGCAAACATCATTATCCTGGTGTAATTTGTGGCAAGATCTAGCCACTCTCCCTCTAGGGATGGGCTTAAAATTTTTGAAAATGATCTTGCAAAAATTATACCAAGGACTACTGCAACAAGGCCAAATCTCATCAAAATATTGAAAATATTTGATGTAAATTCCTCAGCGGCCGCTTCGCCCTCCTCATTTTTTGCCTTGTTATATATTGGTATGAAACCTGAAATAATACCGACTGCCACAAAGTTTGCTGCAACTACTGGCAGGGTATTGGCTGTTGTGTAAATGCTTTTTAGATCACTTGCCCCGATAAAGGATGCCATTACAGCCTCTCTGGCAAAGCCAAAGACTTTGGAGACTATGGTTATGATCATAAGCATGAGTGTTGTTTGTCCCATAAGAACCTCTCTTTATATCATATGTGTTATTATATCATTTAAGCTTATAAAGGACAAATATATGCTAAGATTTCCTCATTGACTCTATTTTTATTTTTTCATCTGCAATTGATAAGCTAGATAGGTTATGGCTTACCAGAAGGATGGTCTTATTCTTACTAGCCTTTTTGATTGACTTAAGTATTGTCGCCTCGTTTAAGATATCAAGATTAGATGTCGGTTCGTCAAAGAGCATAAGGTCTGCATCATGGAGAAAGGCCCTGGCTATGCCAATTCTTTGCCTTTCTCCAGCTGAAAAGCTATCTCCAAGCTCTCCTGCCAAAGTGTCATAGCCATCAGGGAGAGATTCTATAAATTCATGGATTGAGGCTTTTTTAGCAGCTTGTATAATCTCTTCATCACTTGCCCCAATTTTTCCAATTCTTATATTATCTTTTAGGCTGATATTGAATATATAAGTATCTTGACCCAAGAGAGCTTGCATTTGCCTTAAGTTTTTGCTTGGGATATTTTGTATATTTTCTTCATTTATTTCTATCTTTCCAGAATCAACATCCCAAAATCTCATCAATAACCTAAGTAGAGTTGACTTACCTGAGCCGCTTTTACCATATATAGCCAAGATTTTATTTTTAGGTATATCCAAAGATAAGCCTTCTATAATTTTTTCATCCTTGTAAGCAAAGGAAATATCAGAAATACTTGCGCTTTCAAATTTTTCCATGTCTAAATATCCTTCGACTTCTTTTACAAGGGGCTCTTCTTCTAAGAGGTCTAAAATCCTATCACCACTAGCAAGGGTGTGGGATAAGATATTGCCTAGATTTGATAGGGCTACAAAAGGTCCAAAGCTTGAAAACATAGCAAGGACTGGAATTACAACTCCCTTTATGTCT
Organism: Anaerococcus sp. NML200537; assembly: GCF_026131715.1. NCBI lineage: Bacteria > Bacillati > Bacillota > Tissierellia > Tissierellales > Peptoniphilaceae > Anaerococcus > Anaerococcus sp. NML200537. The sequence goes on from NZ_JAMXSL010000001.1 coordinate 18,712, forward strand.
ATGATTTTATTTTGAAATAGGTAGACTGATAAAATTAACATCAAAAAGCTAAAAACTAAGATCAAAGCCCCTATCATAGCTTCTGATTTTGATTTTAATATATCGAGTTTGTTGGCAGTTTTTCTTAGAGACCTGGATTTATTTCTTAAAGTCTTTAGCTTAGAATCCCTAAGGTCAAATTGCTTTACTTCGTCTATATTTCTGATTGTTTCAAGAACAAAGGAATTTAAGTCTCCATTTTTATTTCTTAGGTCAAGCCCTAGTTCAGAATTTTTTCTACTTATAAAATATGGACAAAGGACGCCAAGACTTAGGTAGGCCATTAAGGCAAGGAGGGCTTGGTAGATTGAAAAGCTCCCTATAAATATTTCCATACATATCATATACAAAATCGCTATGGCTATTGGGGAAATGGTGTGGGCATAGAATACCTCCAAAAGCTCTATATCTGATGTAATTAGGCTTATAAGATTGCCCCTATCCTTGCCTGATAATTTTGCAGGAGCCAGGCTTCTCATTTTCTTAAAAACTAAGTGCCTTATCTTTGCCAAAATTTTAAAGGCCAGGTAATGGTTGGCGTATTGCTCTATATAGTGGAAAATCCCCCTTAAGATTGCTATGGCAAACATTAGCTTGATAAAGAAAATATTCCTACCATCATTATTTATATTAGCTAAAAGACCGTAGCCTGCAAAAATCGTGACAAAACTTGCACACAAATGACCAAGCGTTCCAATAAAGGCTGCTATAAACATATATATTTTTAGGTCCCCTACAAGGCCAATCATATTTTTCATGACCACAAGACCACTTCTTCTATTTTTCATTTCCTACCCCCATAGCATAAGAGCAAAGCTCTTCTTGCTTATCAAAGATATTCTTATAAGGCTCACAAGACCTATAAAGACTTTCATGATCACCACTTGCCTTAATTTTTCCATCTTCGAGAAAATAAATTATATCGCTATCCACAAGATTTATAAGCTTGTGTGAGATGATAAGGACTGATTTTTCCTCGGCAAGCTTTCTTATCACTTTCATTATCTCTCTTTCATTTTCCCCATCTATATTGCTTGTTGCCTCATCAAAGATATATAACTTAGCCTTAAAAAGTAGAGCCCTAGCAAGGGCTAGTCTTTGTCTTTGACCACCTGATAGGTTTGAAGCTTCTTCTAAAATAGGAGTATCAAGACCTGAAAGGCTTTCAAAAAATTCATACAGGTTTACTTTTTTAAGAGCACCTATCATATCTTCATCACTTAAAGCAGAATTCGCTATAGATAAATTTTCCCTCACACTTCCCTTAAAAAGTCTTGCATTAAAGTCTATATTTACAATGTTTTTATTGAGATTTCCTGGAAAATAGGAAGTCTTTTCTATATCATTTAGTAGAATTTCCCCACTATAGCTAAGTTTTGAATCTTTTATTAGCCTAGCTATAGTAGATTTGCCAGAACCACTGACTCCAACTAAGCTTGTTAGCTGCTTTGGTCTTATATCAAGACTTATATTATCCAGAATTTTCCTCTGATCATCATAAGAAAAACTCACATTTTTAAAAGATATACCAAGCTTATCTTCCTTTATTATTTCTTTGCCAACTTCCTTGCTATCGCTATCTATGAGGGCCATCAGCTTATTAGAAGCTGCTATACCATTCATAGCTATATGGAAAAATGACCCTAACAACCTAAGAGGTAGGAAAAATTCTGCTGCTAGTAGGATTATAAAAGTAAGACCAAATATATTTATAGAATTTTTTGAAAATTCCAAGATAGCAATGCCAATGCCTGCAGCTGTCCCACCATAGGCTATTATATCCATTATGGATGTGGAATTAAGCTGCATGAGTAGGACTCTCATGGTAGCCTTCCTAAATTTTTCAGCAAAGTCATCCATCAAATTTTGCCTAGACTCATCTGCATCATAGATTTTTAATTCGGTAAGGCCTTCTAGGTTTTCTAGAAAAATATCGGCTAGGTTGGTATAAGATGTCCAGTAAGAACCTAATAATTTTTTGGCTATCTTTTGTACCAGAATTATTGATACGGGAATAAGTGGCAGGCACAAAATCATGCAAATAGCTGCATCTATGCTTATGTATCCTATAAATATAAAGATAATAAAAGCAGCTAGGAAGCTATAGTAAAGTTGAGGCAAGTAGGATGTAAAATATATTTCTAGCTGGTCTACTCCCTCTACAGATAATTGTAAAAGCGATGATGTTGATAGTTTATCCCTATAATTTATCCTATCATCCATCATTTTCTCAAAAATTATCTTTCTCATCTTCTCTTTGATGGCCTTAGTAGAAATAAAGGCTATGCGGCTTGCCATATATTGACTAAAAAGTTTTATAGATATGAGCAAAAATCCAAATAAAACTATTTGCCAAAGAGATATTTCTTCAAGACTGTTTCTTAAAAGACAAAAAAGAGTCTGGCTAAAGATTGAGACTATTCCGATTTGCATAAGCAAGGACAAGATTCTAAAAAATAAATTCCAATAGAGGTATTTTTTTGATCCTTGCAAGATTTTCATAAGTTTTTTATTGATCATATGCTTTCCTTTATATATTAAATTACAAGGTTCTTTAAATATCGAACATTGTTCATTTTTATTTTATCATATTTTTTAAAAGCCTGCAATTGATTTTCACTATCAGATTTTTTAACGAATTTTAAATCTTACCAATAAAAAAAGACAAGCAAAGTTAATGTCTTTGCCTGTCATTTTAAGTGTTTTTTAGTCTTCTATTTTTACTTGTAGTTTGCTATCATCTGGCCTATCTTCAGCTGGGATATTGGTATTGTCTGCTGGAGATTTGAAGATTGATTCTTTAGAGAAGGCTAAAACTGCCTTGCCGCTCTTTCTATCGTCAACTACTGTACCAGGACCGCCTACACAGCCTCCCATACAAGCCATTCCTTCGATTAGCTTACCATTCATCTTGCCAAGTTTAGCCATTCTTGCCAGTTTGACACAGTCAGCTAAACCTTCTGCATTTTCCATTTCTACTTTTACATCAGGATCTATTTCATGGATTCTCTTTTCAACTGCCTTAGCTACTCCACCGCTTACTGCGTAGTATCTACCTGTTTCTGAAGCATCCATGATTTCATCTTCTACTTCTATCTCAGCTGGCTCAATACCTTTAGCAAGGAGCATTCCTAGAAGCTCTTCGTAGGTTATTACAAAGTCTATTACCTCAGCTACTTCTGGTTCTAGGGCTTCAAGCTTTTTAGAAATACATGGTCCTATGAATACTACTTCACAGTTTGGATCACGTTTTTTCATTTGCTTACCTGAGTAGATCATTGGTGTTGATGATTCTGAAATCTTGTCGTTAATGTCTGGGAAGTTCTTCCTTACCATAAGTTTCCAAGAGAAGCAGCATGATGTACCCATAAATGGAATCTTGCCTGTTGGTACAGATTCTAAGAATTCGTGTGCTTCGTTCATGGTTGTAAGGTCAGCACCAAGTCCTACTTCTATCATATCATCAAAGCCTAGCATTTTAACAGCTTCTCTAATTTGTTTTGGGCTTACATTTGCTCCAAATTGGCCAACAAAGGAAGGAGCTACTATAGCATATACTTTTCTATCTGATTGGAGAGATTTTATTAATTGGTAAATTTCTCCCTTATCTGAGATGGCACCAAATGGGCAGGTTATGATACATCTACCACAAGCTACACACTTATCTTCATCTATTGATGCACGGCCTAGTTCGTCTGATTTGATTGCCTTAACACCACAAGATTCTGCACAAGGTCTCTTTTGGTGGTTGATTGCATTATATGGACAAGCATCCACGCACTTGCCGCATTTGATACACTTATCTTGGTCAATTACAGCACCCTTTGCTGAATAGCTGACTGCGTTTTTAGGGCAGACATTTACACATGGGTGGCCTATACAAGCGTGGCATTGGTCTGTAACTGTTACCTTATTTTCTGGACAAGCTTCGCAGGCGATTTTGATAACTTGTACTAAAGGTGGGTGGTAGATTCTTCTGTCGACATCCATTCCATCTAGGCCTGCTGTTATGGCTTCTGTCTTGTCAGCTGTTCTTGCATCAAGACCTATACACATCCTTAGTCTCTCGCCCATTACAGCTCTTTCTCTAAAGATATTTTCCCTGTAAGATGCTTCCTCACCTGGAAGTATGTTATAAACTTCTAGTCCAATATCTGTTAGTGGCCTATTTTCGTAGGCAATTTTTGCAACTGCCTCAAAAGCCATCCTTCTTATGTTTAATATATCTATGTACGATTCTTTCATTATTACCTCAACTACTTATTTTTTACTTATTCTTTGCTTTTTTCTTAGCCTGCCTATCAACATTGATAGTGCTATACATCTTATCCATCAATACTTCTGGTTTTGCTTTTGTTATGTATTCGTCATCAATTTTGACAATTGGTGATAGTCTTTTTGAATCTTCAACTTCATCCATTATGTTTGCGTAGATTATTTCAATCTCTGGAGCATTACCTAGATCATCTACTTCGTAAGCAACTTCCACATCCCTTTTTACTATTTCAGCTGAATCATGTAAATATTCATTGCCGTGGGCAGTACACCTAGCACATGAGCATATAGTTACCTTCATTTTATTCTCCTTTTTATTTAGTCCTACTATGATTGTAACAAATTTAACACTTTATTTCAATATGGATTTGCATTTTATTCTAAATTTATATTAATGATAAAGGTAGAACCCTCTCCCAGAGTACTTTCTAAACTTATATTCATTTCTAAATAATCTGCTATATGTTTGACTATAGATAGGCCAAGACCAGTTGATTTCACCTTCCTGTCCCTAGACTTATCTACCACATAAAATCTTTCAAAGACTCTTTTGATGTCAGAATTTGCAATCCCTATTCCTGTGTCCCTTATACAAAGCTTTATAGAGCTTGCTTCAAGGATTGAATATATTTCAATTTCTCCTCCTTCCTTATTATATTTGATGGCATTTTCGTAAATATTTGATAAGAGGTCGACAAATAAAGATTTCTGGCTATAAATTTTAAAATTATCTAGGCGGTTTATTACTTTTATGCCCTTTTTATCAGATGCATGGGCAAATTTTTTGATTATTGTATCTATTTCATCTTTTAAATCTATCGGACTCTTGCTTAGTTCAAAATCTCTCTCATCTAGCCTTGATATTTTTAGGATATCATCAATTATTTCTAAGAGTCTATTGCCTTCTTCATAAATAATCTGAGCAAATTCTCTTATGTCTTTATCCTTAGCTAGGCCTGTAGCAATTAGCTCTGCGTAGCCATTTATTGATGTAAGTGGGCTTTTTAGTTCGTGGGTGACATTGCCAGAAAATTCCCTTCTCATTAGCTCTGCCTTCCTAGTTTCCGAATAATCTATGACTATGACTACAAAGCCCATCTTCCAGTCCTCGTTTATCGGGTCTATAAATAATTTTAGATGGTAATTATTTACGTCTATAGATAGGGATCTGGACTTAGATGTAAGCTTTACTTCCCTTACGGCAAGGAGGTATTCTTTTTTGTTGATTAGATTTTCTAGATGGACACTCTCATCCTTATTTAGGAAGGTCTTGGCAGATTCATTCATCATATCTACCTTACCCTTGCTATCAAAAATGATAAATCCTTCTTCCATGTTTGATGTCATAGCCTTAAGCTGGTCAATCTTTCTTTCTAGAATGGAGACTTTTTTTTCTAGTCTAACATTTTTATTTAATAAATTTCTATAAATCTTGCCCACATCTTCAAAATCATCGCCTATGTCTTTGAAATCGTAATATTTATTGAAATCACTGACCTTGCTTGCATAGCTATCAAGTTTTTTATCTATAAAGAGGTGCGACCAAATTAAAATTGCAAGACTTCCTAGATAAAATATTAAGATATTTATGTAATCTTTGCTATATAAAGCTACAACCACAGCTAGGATGCTAGCTATGGTTGCTGATGTGATTAGGGATTTTTTAGTTAACTTTTTCATATTTCTCCAAATTTATAACCGAGATTTCTTACTGTCTTTATATATTTTCCCGCATCCTTTAGCTTGCTTCTTAAGCTTGCTATATGGACATCTACGGTTCTTGTTTCTCCTTGGTAGTCATAGCCCCAGATTTTTATTAGAAAATCATCCCTGGTTATGACATTACTTAAGTTGTTCATAAATAAATTTAGCATTTCAAATTCTTTGTAGGTTAGGTCAATTTTTTCCCCATCGACCTTGACCGTACGTTTTTTTGTGTTAATGCTTATGTTTTTGTAGTTGATATGGTCGGTATCTTTCTTGTTTGACCTTCTTAGGACTGCCTTGACCCTACTTAAAAGTTCTAGGATTGAAAAAGGCTTACTTATATAGTCATCTGCCCCACTTTCTAGGCCTAGGACCTTGTCAAATTCATCGGTCTTGGCTGTAAGGATTATTACTGGCAGGTCAGAAAATTCTCTTATTTCCTTTAAAATTTCTATCCCGTCCTTGCCTGGCAGCATTAGGTCAAGAAGTAATAAATCGCAAGGCTTATCCCTTATGATATCTACTATATCGATTCCATCCTCAAAGGTCTTTAGCTCATAGCCCTTCTCGCCTAGGGCGTAGGCTACTAAATTTCTTATTGCCTTGTCATCTTCAACTACATATATCATTTATAACCTCGTTGCTAATTCTGCTACTCTTCTTAGCCTATCTCCTAATCTTTCAAAGTATTTGAATAAGAGGATTTTATTTGATAATTCCACCGCTCCTATCTTATCGTCTTTGTTTAGTTTTGCTGTATAATTTATAGCATCTACAAATAATTTGTTGTTTATTTGGTCTTTTTCTATGGTTTTATGGGCTAGGTCCTTATCATCATTTACAAAAGCATTCATAGAATCAAGAGCCATTTTCTTTTCATTGGCTATGAATTTCTTTAAAAAGTTTGTCTCTTCTTCTGTAAGGTCGTATTCTTTCAGGATGGTCGCTGCCGATGTGAGATGGCTTGCGATTCTTTTTTGACTTGAGGCAAGCTTTATTTCCATTTGCAAAAACCTTAAATCGCTTGCTACCGGTTGTTGGAGGGCAAGGAGTTCAAAGCAGAAATTTTCTACCCCGCTTGCTCCCCTTCTAATATCATCATAAAGCTCTATTACATGGTCTAAATTTTCTTTATTCTTGCTTTCCAAATATAGGTCAAATCTATCATAGGATATTAATATTAGCTTGTTGACCTTGCTTGACATTTCCTTGATTGAATCTAGGTCGTTTATAAATCTACTTCTCATCATATCATCCAAACCTTCCTGTGATATAATCTTCGGTCCTCTTATCAGCTGGGTTTTCAAAGATTTTTTTGGTATCATCCATCTCTATGACTTCTCCTGTTAGGAAGAAGGCTGTTTGGTCAGAAATCCTCGCTGCCTGTTGCATGTTGTGGGTTACTATTACTATAGTGTAATTTTCTTTTAGCTGATCCATTAGCTCTTCTATGGCTGCTGTTGATATTGGATCTAGGGCACTTGTTGGCTCATCCATTAGAATTATTTCAGGATTTACTGATAGGGTCCTTGCTATACATATCCTTTGCTGCTGGCCACCTGATAGTGATAGGGCATTTTGCTTAAGCTTGTCCTTTACCTCATCCCAAATTGCTGCAGATTTTAGGGATTTTTCTACGATTTCATCAAGACTGTCCTTATCCCTGATTCCACTTATTTTTGGCCCGTATGTTATATTGTCATAGATTGATTTTGAAAAAGGGTTTGGTGATTGGAAGACCATGCCTACATTTCTACGAAGGGAGACGACATCCACATCTTTTTTGTAAATATCCTGCCCCTCTATTTCTATTAAACCTTCTATTTTACACGAATCAACAAGGTCATTCATCCTATTAAAGCATTTTAGGGTTGTAGACTTGCCACAGCCAGAGGGGCCTATAAAGGCTGTTACCTTGCCTTTTTTGATATCCATATTTATATTTTTTAAGGCCATGAAGTCGTCATACCATAGCTTTAAGTCCTTTACAAGGATTGATGTGCCCATATCCTCGACTACTCTTTCCTTAAAGATTTTTTTGTTTGATTTTTTTATATCTTTTAGCTCTTGGTCTATATTTTTTTCAAGAGACTTTTCTTTTTTATTCTCCATTTTTTCTCCTAAGCTTTGACTATTTTCTTGCTTATTTTTGCAGATAGGAAGTTTATTATCACTACAAAAACAAGTAGTAGGACCGCTGTGGCATAGGCTTCTTTTACATGAAATCCCTCACTTGATAGGACATACATGTGCACTGCCATAGTTCTTGCTGAGTCAAATAAACTTTTTGGTATTTCTGGGTGGGTTCCCATTGTATAGATTAGGGCTGCAGATTCTCCTACTATTCTTCCTGTTGAAAGGAAGATTCCCCCTAGGATTCCGTCCATGGCATCTGGAAGTATCACCTTAAAGATGGTCTGGATCTTTGTCGCTCCTAGAGCTAGGGATGCTTGGGCCTTTTGAGGGTTTACTGTAAGAATTGCCTCTTCTGTGGTCCTTATGATTGTAGGTAGGACCATGATTGCTACTGTCAAACATCCTGCAAGGAGAGAATATTTCATTCCAAGTCCAAGTCCAGTTCTTGTTACAAAAAATAGGTAGCCAAACAAGCCATAGACTATAGATGGGATTGATGATAGGATTTCTGTTGAAAACCTAACTGCCTTTATTAAAAATTTGTTTTTTGCGTAATTTGATAGGTAGATGGCTGTAAAGATTCCTACTGGTAGGGACACGATTAGGGTTAGAAGGATTGTCATCAGGGTTGCTATCAAGGAAGGCATGATTGAGACATTTTCTGATGTGTATTTCAGAGAGAAAAGTCCCGGCGATATATTAGGTATCCCTTCAAATAGGATATAGGCGATGATGATTCCCGATACAGCATAGCCTAGGGTTGTTAGGTTCATTATTAGACCTTTAAATAATTTACTCATCTTAGCTCCTAAAATTTGCTTTCTGTTTTATTTCGTATGATATTAAATAATATGTTTATGATCAGGATAAAGCAAAAGAGGACCATGCCTGTAGCTATTAGGGCCTGCCTGTGCATACCTGATGCATAACCCATCTCTAGTACTATGTTTGTTGTTAGGGTTCTTGCTCCCTTTAGGAGGGATGTTGGCATCATAGGCTGGTTACCTATGACTAGGTAGACTGCCATGGTTTCACCTATGGCTCTGCCTATGGCAAGGATTATTGATGAAAATATTCCTGATTTGGCATATGGCACTAGGACCTTGGCAATGGTCTCTTCCTTGCTTGCTCCAAGGGCAAGGGATCCTGTCATAAAGGTCTTTGGCACCTGCCTTAGGGAGTTTTCTGAGATATTTACCATAGTCGGTAGGACCATGATGGCAAGGAGGAGGGATGCTGTGAGCATGTTCATACCACTTTTTACTCCAAATATATCCTTAACTAAAGGCACTAGGACCATCATTGCAAAGAAACCATATACTACTGATGGGATTGCTGCCATGAGGTTGATGAGTGACTTGAGCGAGCCGTATGATTTTTTGGAATAATAGGCCATGAAGATTGATATGGCTAGGCCAAATGGTACTGCTATTAATGTTGATACTAAGGTTATGATAATAGATCCTACTATCATTGGTTTTATACCAAATTTTGGATTGCCTGCAGTTGGTTTCCAAGTTGAGCCTGTGATGAATTTTAAAAGTCCGTATTCATTTACAAACTTCATACCCTCAGAAAATATGAAGAATATGATAAGTAAGATAAGAAATACGGACATCACTGCAGACAAGAGGAAAATTATCTCGCCGATTTTTTCCCTTATCTTTTCCATTTTACTTTCCTAATTCGCTTGTATTTGTGATTTCGCCCTTAAAGATTTGCTTTAATTGGTCTATGGTCAAATCTTCAATCTTACTGTCTTTATTTACTATTACGGCTATACCATCTGTAGCTATTACCTCCACGGCTAGCTTGTCTTTTTCTTCATCTTTTAGTTCACGAGATGCCATTGCTATGTCAGCTGCCCCATCTATTACTGCTTCGATTCCTGCAGATGATCCAGTTGATTGGATTTCGATGTTGGCTTCTGGATTTAGTTCCTTATATTTTTCTACCATTTTTTCCATAAGTGGGGTTACTGAGGTAGAACCTGCTACTGTGAGTGTTCCCTTAGCACCACTTGCCTGGTATTTTTCAGAATCCTTAAGTGGGACATAGCCTTCTTCTAGGCTTAGGGCTTGGGCATCTTCGCTTATTACAAATTTAAGGAAGTCTTTGGCAAGGTCTGATAATTCAGCTTCTTTGTAGGCAAGGTTAAATGGTCTAGAAATCTTATATTCGCCAGAAGCTATGTTTTCTTCTGTAGCCTCGACTCCTTCTACCTTAACAGCCTTAACTGTATCATTTAGAGAACCTAATGAGATATAGCCAATTGCTCCTTCATCGCCAGCTACTGTTTGCATAACAGCATTGGTAGAGTTTTGAACTACTGCGGCTTGAGTTGTCATGTCTTCTTTCTCGCCGTCTACTTCTTCTTCAAGGCCGACTAGCTCTATGAAGGCACCCCTTGTACCTGAACCATCTTCTCTAGAAACTACAGTAAATTCATAATCAGCTGCATCTGTCTTGCTTGCTGCTTCTTCCTTTGCTGGTTTCTCTGTAGCTGTTTCTGTTTTTGTTTCTTCTTTTGCCTGATCACCATTTCCGCATCCTGCAAGGATAAGACCTAGTGAAAGTGTTGCTGCTAAAATTTTTTTATTTGTAATTTTCATTTTTAACTCCTTAAAAGTTTTTCTTTCGATATCTATAATACTAGGCCAATACTAAATCCGTTTTAAGGTTATGTAAAATCTATGTAAAATCTAAAAATCCCCACAAAAAAAGACCATTTTACTGGTCTCTTTTAAAAAATTTAGCCTTCTAAGACTTCTTCAAGAGTTGATCCTTGCTTCTTATCTGCATCTGTTTCAGGAATCATTACATTCATCAAAATTGATGTGAGAGCAGCAAGGACTACTGGAGAAACCCCGATTGCATTTTTAAGAGCCTCTGGCATAAATGTTATGCCTGCAGATTCAGCTGTTGTAACTATGGTTGTAAAACCAAAGCCAATAGCAATTGCAATTCCTACTATAGAAGTGTTTCTCACTGTAAGTGGTTGTTCGGTTATCATCCTGATACCATTCATAGTGATGGCTGCAAATACTGAAAGGGTTGCGCCTCCTACTACTGGAGCTGGGATTGTTGTAAGTAGGGATGATATTTTTGGCATAAAGCCTGCTATAAGAATTATGAGTCCTGCTTGGAAAAATACCCTTCTATTTATAACCTTATTTACTGAAACAATACCAACGTTTTGTGAAAATGTAGCTGTTGGAAGACATCCTATAAAGGCACCTATAACATTTGCCACACCAAAACCTACAATTCCTCCCCTAAGCTCATCATCTGTTGGGTTTCTATCCATTCCTCCGATGGTGGTTGATGACATATCTCCAATTCCTTCTATACATGTAACCATAAAGATAATTACAAAGGAAATTATGGCTGATGGTTCAAATTTTATGCCAAAGTGAAGTGGTGCTGCTACTGATAACCAACCTGCTTCCCTAACTGGTGATAAGTCTACCATATCAAAGAAAAATGCTATGATATAGCCAACAACCATGGCAAATAATACTGAAGCAAGTTTAGTAATGCCCTTGCCAAAGTGGTTAAGACCAACATTTACAAGAAGGGTGATTATACCAACAAGCCAATATTGCCATGCTCCCCAACCTGGGGCCATAACTGATCCTGCTCCACCCATATTTGTAATAGCAACTGGATATAGGGTAAGGCCTATAGCCAAAACTACAGTTCCTGATACAAGAGGTGGGAAAAATGGTGTTATATATTTGAGGGCAAGACCGAACACTATAGAAACAATAGCTCCTATTAATTGACTTCCTAAAACTACGGCCACAATTCCTTCGGGACCTAGTGATTCAAATTGACCACAAAGGGCAATCATGGTTGGTACATATGGGAAGGCTACACCATAAATCATAGGTAATTTACTACCCAAAATCCCTATTGGATAAAGCATCAAAAATGAAGTGAGGGCTGATCCTATAAGGGCCATCTGTACAAGTATAATGCTATCAGCGTGACTTAGGCCTGCTGCATCAGCAAAGATCAAAGCAGGTGCTACACAACCTGCAATCATTGCGATTACGTGTTGTAAAGCTAGTGGGAAGGCTTCTTTGAAAGAAACTTTGCCTTCAAATTGAAACAATTCTTTAAATTTACTTTCCATTTTCTCTCCTATTTTATTTTGGACAAAGAAAAAGCCACCTACAGGTGACAAGCTTATTCATTTATCCTAGTTCTTTTTTTGAAATGGCTAGTATAAGTATGTATAAATCAAAAAATTTATTTCTACCATTTCTAGATAAGTTATACAGTTAAAATCCCTTAAGTCAAGTTATTTATAAACCTTATTTTTTATAGTAATTTCGAAAGAAAATTTTAGTTTTGTACAATTTTTATTTTCCTATAAAAGAAGTAAAATAGAAGAATAATAGCGAAAAATAGAAGATGGAGAATTAATAATGAAATTAGTAATACCAGAAGCCTACAAGTCAAACGAGGACCTTTACAGGACTCAAGTTTTAATAAAGGAAATAAAAGATTATTTTCAAATCAACCTAGCCAATAACCTAAATTTAAAAAGGGTATCGGCTCCCCTATTTGTATCAAGCAAATCAGGCCTAAATGACAACCTAAATGGCGTAGAAAAACCAGTATCATTTAACTTGCCAGAGGCTGATAACGAAGAAATGGAAATTGTCCATTCCCTAGCCAAATGGAAAAGATACGCCCTCATGGAATATAAATTTAAAACCCACGAAGGCCTCTACACAGACATGAACGCCATTAGAGCATGCGAAGAGCCTGATAATACCCATTCCTTTTATGTAGACCAATGGGATTGGGAAAAAATAATTAATAAAGAAGATAGGAATGAAGAATATTTAAAACAAACAGTAGAAATCATCTACAGGACCATGAAAAGTCTTGATGAATATCTTTGTGGTCTAATACCTACAAGAAGCAAACTTCTAACAGATCAAATTAGGTTTATTACCAGCCAAGAGCTTCTCGATATGTATCCTGACAAGGATCCCAAAGAAAGAGAAATACTAGCAGCAAAAGAATTTGGTTCAATATTCTTATTGCAGATAGGTTCTCTCTTATCAAATGGTGAAAAACACGATGGCAGGGCCCCAGACTATGATGATTGGCTCCTAAATGGAGATATAATCGTCTACAACCCAGTCCTTGACGATGCCCTAGAGCTATCATCAATGGGAATCAGGGTAGATAGCCATAGGCTTAATGAACAATTAAAACAATCAGGCAACCTTGATAGGCTCAAATACGACTATCACAGGCTCCTCCTTGATGACAAGCTCCCACAAACTATAGGTGGAGGAATCGGTCAATCAAGGCTTTGTATGTTCTTCTTACAAAAGGCTCACATTGGAGAAGTCCAAGTATCCTACTGGCCAGATAGTCAAAGAAGGACACTCGCCAACAAAGGAATCCAATTACTATAAAAAAATCGCTTAAAAGGCTCTTGCCTTCTAAGCGATTTTTAATTTTCTCGCAAATATTCTTTAATCTCTGCTATAAAAAGATCACCATACTGTATTAGTTTTTTCTCTCCGACTCCCTTTATCCTTAGGAATTCTTCCTCTGTCTTTGGCTTATTTATAGCCATGTCCTTTAGGGATTGGTCGGAAAATATTATAAATGGTGGGATTTTTCTTTGTTTTGAAAGCTCTAATCTTAGGCTTCTGAGCCTTTCAAATAGGTCTTCTTGGTCGGCATTTGCTAGATCCATTGACTTGTGCTTTTTGCTGGTTGATTTTTCTTCTTCTCTTTTTCTTATATAAAACTTATCTTTGGAAAATAAGATATCCTTTGATTTTTCAGTCAGGGCAAGGATTGGATAATCAAGACCATTGACCTTGATGTAGCCATCTGCTAAAAGGGCTGCGACCATATCCTTGATTTCCTTTTGGCTGGTCTTGGCCATGATGCCAAAGGTTGAAATATTTTCTAAATTTTTCTCTCTTGAGTTTTTATTCTTAGACCCCCTAAGGCAATCAACGACTGTATTTATCCCATATCTCTGGTCAAGCCTGTAAATACAGGATAGGATCTTCTGGGCGTCAACCGTCTTATCGATTTTCTCGCTGGTCTCCAGGCAATTTGAGCAAAATCCACAGTCATTAATCGCATCTTGACCAAAATATTCAAGTATATAGGACCTTAGGCACTTACTCGTATTTACATAATTTATGATGGTTTGGAGTTTTTCAAGCTGGACATTCCTGTAGGCCATATTATCGGTTTGGTTTATAAGATGTTTATTTATTATTATATCCTGGGCAGAATAGAGTAGGATGCAGTCAGAATTTTCCCCATCACGGCCTGCTCTCCCTGCCTCTTGATAGTAGGATTCCATATCCTTTGGCATATTGTAGTGAATTACAAAACGCACATTTGACTTATCTATCCCCATGCCAAAGGCATTTGTCGCTACGATTATATCTTTTTTATCAAAGAGGAAGTCTTCCTGGGCCTTTTTTCTATCAAGCTCAGTCAGTCCTGCGTGGTATTTGGTAGATTTTATGCCAAGGGCCTTTAAGTTTCTATCTATGTCATCAACTCTTTTTCTGGTAGATGCGTAGATTATACCCGATTCATTTTCGTGATCTTTGAGATAATCTCTCAAAAACTTTAGCTTTTCCTTGGGCTTTTTGATTTCAAATTTAAGGTTGGGCCTGTCAAAACCTGTAATTTTGATGAAGGGATCCTTAAGTTTAAGATTTGTTATTATATCTTCTCTAACTTCTTTAGTGGCTGTGGCTGTAAAGGCTAGAATTTGTAGGTCATCGCCTAAAATCTCATAAAGGCTTGGAATTAGCTTATAAGAAGGCCTAAAGTCATGGCCCCATTGGGATATGCAGTGGGCTTCATCAACTGCCACAAAACTTATGTCAATATCTTTTAAAAAGTCTCTAAAAAACTCATTTTCTAGCCTTTCTGGCGACACATATAATAGCTTTATTTCCCCATTTCTTACTTCTTTTAGGGTATTGACATAAGTCTCATAGTCCTGGCTTGAGTTTATAAAACACGCCCTTATCCCATCTTCCCTCAGGGCATCAACTTGGTCTTTCATTAAAGAAATTAAGGGAGAGATAACAATAGCTGTCCCATTCTTTATTAGTGCTGGCAACTGGTAGCAAATTGATTTGCCTCCACCGGTAGGTAGGACTCCGAGCACATCCCTTCCTTCTAGGATATTATTTATCAAATCCTCCTGGCCAGCCCTAAAGGAGTCATAGCCAAAGTATTTTTTTAGTTTGTCTAATATCTTTCCTGTCATATTTATCCTTAAAAAAATAATTAAGCCCTAGGACTTAATTATTTTCTTCATCACTATTTTCAATATTTGTATCATTTTGGTCTTCTGAGTCTGTTTGATCAGAATCTTCTTCAGATTCTTCTCTTTCTTTGTTTTCTCTTTCAGTCCTGTCGATGTTTTTTTCTAAGGCGTTGTCTTTTGTTTTTTTAATCTTAGATTCATTTGTTAGGTACTCTTCATGTTCTAGCTTGGCTCCCTCGCCCCTATTAAAGACGATGTCACCAATTTTTGTTCTAAGGGTTACCTTATTTTTGCCCTTATTTTCTGACTGGTAGCCATCTTTTATATTTCTATATGAAATATTGCCAAGAACAAAGTTACCCACTTCAAGATTTGCTGTAAGGTCGTAGTTATCAATCTTATCCCTAGCATCTACTAAGATATCTCCTGTTTGAGTTTCAAAATCTAGTCTGTTACCTAACTTGCTGTCAGTTATCTTTATATCACCTGTAGTAGTCTTAAGGATTGTGTTTGATATTTCGCTCTTATCTAGGGAAATAGATCCTGACTCATTTGTGATAGATCCTTGGAAAAAGCCATTGTTTAAGCTAATATTTCCACTTCTTATCTTTAGGTCAAAGTTTTTAACTTCTAGGTCATCAATCTTTACATCACCTGCTCCAATTGAGCCCTTAATCTCTTCGATACCGCCTTCTGATGGCAAGAAAATCCTTACTATTGGAATTTTATCCTTCATGTAAAGATTTTTGCCCTCGATTTTGGACTTAAGTTTTAAAACTCCGCCCTCAAAGCTTACATCAAGCTTATAGGCATCATCTTCTCCCCTGTATAATTGGGTGTATTCAATATAAGGATTTGTTGATGACCTTTGGATTCTAACATCTGATGAACCAAGGTCAAAATCTATAGATTTTATTTGGTTTAAGTCAACCCTCATAATTCTTGATTGGTTGTAGGAATTTTCATCTATTTGACTGCTTGTAGAAGCATTTTTGATAGATGCATTCTTCCTTGAACTAATCATAAATATTACAAGGCCTATAAGGATTACTGCAATTATCCCAAAAACTAAAGACCTCTTGTTAAGCTCTTTTATACTCTTTAGAGGGTTAGGCAATTGAAATTCTGTATTGAATCTATTTTCCTTGTCTTTTTTACTTTCGAACTCTTCTTTTTTCTTATCTTCTATTAAATCTTCATCTATCTTTATCTTCTTATCGTCCACTGTCACCACCGCCTATATTTTGATTTACTAATATGCCAAAAGTCATTACAAATAGCCATCCCACGTAATAAAGGCTATTTGCTTTAACCATAAAATTTGCAAAAACTAATTCTAGTAGTTTTGAATTTATTTCTCCTCTTAGTAAATATTGTATCACAAAAACAAGAGAAAATACATTTATTAATGATATAAAAATCAAAAAAAATTGCTTTGTAACTACTAATTCATTTATTTTTATATAAAAATTTAAGATTAGGGTGAATATACTTATGAGGATTAGGTAGGCAAGAAATAATTCTTCCCTTACAAAAAATATAGAAGAGCCTATAAATATAAGGATTAGAAGAGCTTTTAACTCTTTAAATACATCTATTTTTATCAATATCTTACCTCCCATAAATAAAGCCCTGCTGGAGAAAGGGCTGGATTTGCTCTTTTTTTATTTTCTTTGTCAAAAAAGGCCCTAAATTCATCAAGACTTAACTTGCCTCTGGCAAGTTCTACTAGGCTACCTGACATTATCCTAACTTGGTTATGAAGAAATGAATTTGCCCTAAAAAATAAATTTAGCCTAGAACCATCTTGACTAAAATAACAATCATCGATTGTCCTTATAGTATTTATCTTAAGGTCTGTATCTTCCTTCATAAAGAGCCTAAAATCATGCCTTCCCTTTAAAACTTCAAGTCCCTGGCTTAACTTATCTAAATTTAGCCTGTAGGTTATATTTTCCATATAGTTCCTATAAACTGGATGCATAAGCCTATCTTGATAAATTACATACTTGTAGGTCTTATCTAGACATGAAAATCTTGCGTGGAAATTAAGGTCTACTTCCTTTGAAGAAATAGCTAAAATATCATCAGGAAGGTGTGGTTGGATATGGTAGGAGAAGGCCTTGGGATTTATGTCAGATGCTGTTAAGAAGTTAAAATAAAAACTTCTTGCATGTACTCCCCTATCTGTCCTTCCGCAAGCTATTATCCTGTTTTCTTCCCCACTTACCTTATTGACTGCCTTTTTTATTTCTTCTTCGATGGTTCTTACATCCTTTTGGTATTGAAATCCAGAAAAGCCTGACCCATCAAAGGCTACTTCCATCAGTACATTTTTTACCATACAAAATACATTACTATTATGATTTGACAAAAGATTGTAAAGCCAATTAGGCTTATCCAATCGATCTTTTTCATATGAATTTCATTTAATCTTGTGCGCTCTTCGCCTATCCTATAAAGCCTAGCTTCCATAGCTGTTGCAAGATCTCCTGATCTTTTTAGGGCATTTATAAACAAAGGCACAAGTAGTGGAACCATTGACACGGCCCTATCTATGATATTTCCACTTTCAAAGTCAGCTCCCCTTGCCATCTGGGCCATCTTTATCTTATTTGCTTCATCAAAGAGTGTTGGGATAAACCTTAGTGATATTGATATCATCATAGCAAGCTCTCCTGCTGGAAAACCAATCTTTTTAAGTGGTGAAAAGAGCTTTTCTAGACCATAGGTTAATTCCATTGGGCTTGTTGTGTAGGTTAGGACTGATGTTGATAAGATTATTAGGATTAGCCTTAAAATTGTAAAGGCAGTCCTATAGAGTCCTTCTTCAGTAAATTTAAGAGGTCCGACTGTAAAGATTACCTTGCCTGGTGTGGTTACAAGGTTAATTAGACCTGTTAGTACTATTATGAAAATTAAGGGCTTAAGGGACCTAAGGATTGACTTAAATGGTATCTTTGCAACTGCAAGCATAGCTATTAAAAGAATTACAAAGGGAATATAAGTGTAAAAGTCCTTAACAAAAAATATTGTAATTATATATAAAAATACCCCCACAATCTTAACTCTTGGGTCAAGCCTGTGGATGAAGGTATCAAAAGGTAGGTATTGTCCTATTGTAATATTAGCCATTCTTAGCTCCTAAGTGCTTGTAAAGTTCTTCTATCGCCTTATCAACTGTGTAAATTTTATCATCTACATCTGGATTTTTCTTCTTGTAGGCCCTCATAAATTTTGTAATTTGAGGTACATCAAGTCCGATTGATTCTAGGTCTACTTGGGTGAAGGTCTCAAAAGTTGACTTATCTGAGTAAACTTCCCCCTTATTCATAACAATTACCCTATCAACATATTCTGCCACATCTTCCATAGAATGGCTAACTAATACTATCGAAAGCTCATCGTCATTATTGTATATATCTAGGATTTCAGAAAATATCTCATCTCGTCCTATAGGGTCAAGTCCTGCTGTAAGCTCATCTAAAACCAAAACCTTTGGATTCATCGAAAGGATTCCTGCAACGGCAACCCTTCTTTGCTGACCACCTGATATTTCAAAAGGTGATACATCCTTATAGGTCTCATAATCAAGGCCTACCTTGGCCATGGCAGATCTAATTCTCTTGTCAATCTCATCTTCCTTAAGGCCCATATTTTTAGGACCAAAGGCAATATCTTTGGCTATGGTTTCTTCAAATAGCTGGTTTTCTGGATATTGGAAGACTAGGCCAACCTTAAATCTGGCAGCCTTTCTCTTTGCCTTTTCCTTAGAATTTATTCCATCTATTATGACATCTCCATGACTTGGGATCAAAAGACCATTTAAAAGTTGGACTAGGGTTGACTTACCTGAGCCCGTTTGGCCTATAAGGCCTATTATTTCTTTGCTATTTATCTCTAGGTTGATATCTTTTAGGGCATATACCTCATTTGGCAGGCCCTCGTTGTAGATATAATCAACATCCTTTATTTCTATTTTCATATGCTTTCCAAAAACTCCTCAGCTGTAAGGGGTAGTCTATCAAATTTGACCCCTTTTTTTGAAAGTCCGTAAGCTACTTCTGTCACTTGTGGCACTGCTAGGCCTAGCTCTTTCATCTTATCTACTTGGGAGAAGACTTCTCTGCTTGTACCCTCGAGGGCCTTTTTGCCCGAATCTAGGACTACTATCTTATCGGCAAGGACAGCCTCTTCCATGTAGTGGGTAACGTAGATTATAGTTTTTTTGTAATCTTTATTTAAGCTTTGGATTAACTCAATTACATCCTTACGACCTTGGGGATCAAGCATGGCTGTTGGTTCATCAAAGATTATATAATCTGATAGCATGGCAATAACACCTGCAATTGATACCCTCTGCTTTTGGCCACCTGAGAGGTTGGATGGGTTTCTTTTCTTAAAGGCACTCATACCAACTAGGTCGATGGCCTTATCGACTCTTTCCCTAAGTTCAGGATGCTCTACCCTTAGATTTTCTGGCCCAAAGGCAACTTCTTCTTCGACAGTTGTGGCAACCATTTGGTTATCAGGGTTTTGAAATACCATTGAGCATTTTTTTCTTATCTCCCACTGGTTTTCTTCATTACTGACTATCCCATCTATACTTATTGTGCCTGCACTTGGCGAAATTTGAGCATTCAAGAGCTTTCCAAGGGTGGACTTGCCTGAGCCGTTGTGGCCCAAAATTGCTACAAAGTCCCCCTTTTCTATATCAATGGATATATTATCCAAAGCTGTTTTTCCTTCTGTTTCTTCGTCTATACCTGGGTAGGTATAGGTCACATTTTCAATTTTTATCATCTTTCTTCCTAATAAGACATAGCTGGACTGTTGCTTGTGCTTGATTCATATACAACTACCGGTAGGCCAAATGGTACCATTTCAAATAGCTTGGCTGCCATTGCTGGTGGCATATTTAGACAACCGTGGCTGCCGTTTGAAAAATAAATTCCACCACCAAAACCGCCTCTCCATGGAGCATCGTGGAAGCCTTCTCCATCCCATCCTATTGGCATCCAATAAGATACTGGGGTTGCATACCTTCCACCATTCATATCTGCACCCTTGAGGGTTGTATTTCTTTGTTTAGATTGGATTGAGCCTACACCTACGTTGGTTGCCCAAGTAGTGGATGTAGGTAGACCTGATACTATTGATGTTTCTAAAACTACATTTCCATCTTGATAATACCACATATATTGTCTTGATAGGTCTACTTCTATATAGCTATCACCTAAATCCCCACCATCTTCATATCTAGCATAACCAGCCCTTTGATAAACTGGTTCTATATCTCCGGATTTTCTAGTGTTGATTAGTTCATATACCTTATCTATTGTTGCTGCTTGGTCTAAGATAAAACCGTAAACTCCTGGATTCACAGTAATCTTTCCTATGCCGGTTGCAGAAAATGTTCTGTTTTTGCCATAGGTATTGGTTTTTTCAGCTACTTCTTCAATAAATTTAGCAAGTCTATCATAGTTTAATTCAAAGCTTGTTCCATTTGTATCAAACATATCGACAAGTTCTTGTCCTTCAAGCTTTATGTCAAATCCATTGAAGTTGAATTTTACTTTTAAACCCTCTATTGTCTTTCCATCTGCTAATAATTTTTCTAATTCTTTTGAATTATTTTTAACTTGAGGATTGATATAATCACTATCATCTAGGACTATTTCTTCCTTGTGAGAATAAATAGCATCCTTTATTTTTGCATCAAGTTTGTTAGGGTCGATCATATTTCCCATTACTTCTGGTATTATTGTAAAGGCCCCGTCGTTGTATTTTAAACTTGCATTTTCTGGCTTTGTAACATTTGTCATAAGGGCAGATGTACTTACGAGTTTTTCTAATTTTTTCTCATCATATTTTATATTATAATCAAAATTAAATTCATCATTTGCCACATTTGCAAAGGCTAGTGGCCATTTGAATGGGTTTTGGTCAATAGATGCTGATTCTGGGATTGATGCCTTATAATCTACATCTTTAAGGTTGATTGTTGTAGCTCTTTCATCCCTGCCTTTGATATTTATAGAAAAGCTTTCAGCTGGCTTCTTCAATGCCTCTTCTTTAGATGCATATGATATGTCCTTACCATTTACAAAGGTATTTGGAAGGGCTATAAAAGCAAAGACCACTGTTACTATTAAATATAATCCTATTATTACAAGTAAGCCTATTAAAAGTCCTCTAGACTTCTTGTTGTTTCTTTCGTCTGTCAAAAGTCCTCCTTGCTTGGTTTTTTGCCATAATATTGGTAGAAATCTACCTTTTGGCCACCATTATATAACTTTCTTTTTCTAGATAATTTCCTCTTAAATTTCCTATCAAACTTATCATCTGCGCTTATAAAATATAAAGACCAGGTGTCAAGCCTTGCTAGCTTGTTGTTTATCTTTTTATAAATTTCGTCCATATTTATGTCAGATAGCCTAAGTCCGTAGGGTGGATTGGATATAAATATACCGTAATCATCCTTAAGTGCCACAGATGACATGTCCCTTGTTATAAAAGATATATCTTCTTCTACACCGGCATTTATGGCATTTTGCTTGGCAAGACTTATGGCCCTGCCTGATATGTCTGAACCTAAAATATTTAGCTTTTTAGAATAATCTATCCTTGCTAGGGCTTCTTTTTTGGCATCTTGATAAACTTCAGGTCCTATAAATTTAAATTTATTAAAGTCGAAGTCCCTATCTATGCCAGGGGCTATATTTCTAGCTATCCTTGCAGCTTCTATAAGGATTGTCCCCGACCCACAAAAGCCATCGAATAAAAATCTTTCTGGCTTATAAAAAGATAGGTCTACAAGGGCTGCCGCAATATTTTCCCTGAGGGGTGCCTTTACCGAATCTTCTCTATATCCTCTCTTATGAAGACCCTCTCCAGATGTATCAAGGCAGATACTTGCCCTATCCCTATCTAGCATTATCTCGATTTTGACTCTTTCGGCTGATTTTTCAAAATGTTTGACCTTATAAAAGGCCCTTAACTTATCTATTATGGCCTTTTCGCTTATAGATTGGATTGACCTTAAAGAAAATAGCTTAGACTTGTAGGTCCTTGCATTTACTATAAAATTGCTGTCCTTATTTAAGATATTTTGCCAAGAAATTTTATTTACTCCCTCAAAGAGTTCTTCAAAATCTCTTGCAATGAATGATCCTATTTCTAGAAAGATCCTATCTGCATGCCTTAAATTTATATTTAGTTTTCCTAAGTCGCTAATCTTGCCATTTAAGACAATCATCCCATCACTTACTTCAAAATCTTCATAGCCTAAATCTCTTAGTTGAAATTTGACTAGGCTTTCAAGGCCGAAGCTTGTGGTAATTAGTATTTTTTCCATAGTTTTATTATAACAGTTTTTTAAAGCTTTTCATCTTTTTTGGCACAAGAAAAGCCACAAAAGTGGCTGATTTCTAAATTAAATTTTTCAAAAACTCATAAGTCTTGGAAAAGACGATGTTTCTCACATCTTCATTGGTAAAGGAGTGGTCTGCTTGGTCGATTTCTTCATAGGTCGCATATTTGAAAGCTTTTTGCAATTTCTCATTTGCATCCCTAAATACCAAGGCATCCTTATTTCCTCTTAGGATTTGTACCTTGCCTTCATATTCTTTGGCCTTGCCATAGATATCCTTTAATATAAAGTCCAAGAGGAAATTGATATGAATTCTCTTTCCTCCAATATCAGCATCCCTAATGCTTGCTACAAGCTCATCGAAGGATTGGCCAGCCTTTATCTTGCTCTGACTTAGGGCTTCTCCCTCAAACACTGTCTTTGCCATGACCTTTAGATAGTCCTTATCGTTCATATCGCTTGCTGGAGCTAAAAGTACTAGGGCCTTAGGCTTTAGTTTATAGGCTAGAAGTGTTGATATTACTCCACCTAGGGAATGACCTATCCAGAAAATCTTATCCTTGTCAACAAAATATTTAAGCTTTGCAAAGTCATTTATTATTTCTGCTTCTTCAAGCTCTCTTGATACGGTCATATCATAAAAGCTTCCGTCTGATTCACCAGAACCTGAAAAATCAAACCTTATTGTGACAAAACCTCTATCTGTAAGATATTTTGAATGTTGGATTCTAAAATCTGTTGACCCATTCCTATCTCCCCCAAAACCGTGAAAGAAGATGGCTGTTGGGTATTTCTTGTTGGCATCAAAATCATCAGGGGTGTTTATCACACCCCTTAAAATTATGCCATCTGCTTTTCTTATCTCTTGGTAGATGTATTTCATTAGGCTAAAACTCTTGCAACTTCTATTCCACAAGCTGATGCTTGAGATAGAGAGTGGGTTGCTCCTGAACCATCACCTATACAATATAGGCCTTTTTGGGTTGATTCAAATTTATCATCTACTTCTACTTCTGAGTTGTAGAATTTAACTTCGATTCCATATAATAAGGTATCATCATTTGCCATACCTGGTGCTATCTTATCTAGCTGGTAGATCATCTCGATTATATCATCAAGCTGTCTCTTTGGCATTACTAGAGATAAATCTCCTGGTGTTGCCTGCATGGTTGGCTTGGTAAAGGACTTAGCCATTCTTCTTTCTGATGAACGACGACCCTTAATTAGGTCACCAAATCTTTGCATCAAAACTCCCCCACCTAGCATGTTTGAAAGCCTAGCTATTGATTCGCCATATTCATTTGAGTCTTCAAATGGCTCTGTAAACCTATTTGTAACCAGAAGGGCAAAGTTTGTGTTTGCTGATTGTAACTTAGGATCTGTAAAGGAATGGCCATTTACAGTTAGGATTCCATTAGTGTTTTCTGTTACAACATGGCCGTAAGGGTTCATACAAAATGTCCTTACAACGTCATTATATTGCTTGGTTTGATACATTATCTTTGCTTCATAAACATCATCTGTTATATGCTTAAATACTTCTGCTGGCACTTCTATCCTAAGACCTATATCAACCCTATTTCTCTTAGATTTGATATTGAATTTATCACAAACCTCACCTATCCACTTAGATCCAGACCTACCTGCAGCAAGGACTATATCATCAGCCCTGAAAGTTTCTCCCTTATTAGTTTTAACTATATATTTTTCATCTTCATAGTCTACATCGGTGACCATGGTTGAAAATTCAAAGTCTATCTTATCTTTTACATAGTCAAAGATTCTTTGAAGGATTAGCTTGTTTCTATCAGTACCAAAGTGGCGAACCTTGGCATCTAATAAGTGAAGGTCATGTCTTAGGCATATTGTCTTAAGGTTGTTTTTGTCTGTGGAATATAACTCAAGGTCATCTCCTCCGTCAAAATCCATTAGGACACTATCTACATATTCCATAAGCTCCATGGCCTTTTTTTCTCCAACATACCTATGTAAATCTCCACCAAAATTGGTTGTTATGTTGTATTTGCCGTCAGATAGGGTGCCTGCACCACCAAAACCATACATGATGTTACATGGCTTACATCCTATGCAGTGGTCAACCTTGCCATCTGTAATTGGACAAGACCTGTTTTCTACTTTTCTACCACCATCGATTATGAGGACCTTTTTCTTTGTATCAAGCTTAGTTAATTCATAAGCCAAAAAAGCTCCTGCTGCTCCTGCACCTACTACAATAATGTCATAGTCTTTCATGATTTCTCCTCTTCTTAGAATTCTACTTAACCTGCTATATTATACGATTTATAAGCTTTTTAGCAAACATTTTTATATTTTTTTGGATAAAGTGTTAAATTTTATGTAAACTATTGAGAATTTGTTAAGAATTAAGTAAAATACCTGTAATGATATTTATAATTTTTAGGTAATAAAGATTTTATAAGAAAGGAATTTTTATGAAAAAAGCTTTTGAAAGGGCCTTGCCCTACACAGTACCAGTTATAATCGGCTACATGTTTTTAGGCATAACCTTTGGTATTATGGTCAGTCAAGAGGGTTATAACCCACTTTTTGCACCATTTTTATCACTAACAATCTATGCTGGTAGCATGCAATTTATAATCCTTCCCCTCCTTAAGACTGATATTTCTATCATAGCAATTATTATCCTAACCCTATCAGTCAACATAAGGATGATGTTTTATGGGGTAAGCATGATCAAAGAATACAAGAGTTCAAAGAGCAAGTTTCTCTTTATATTAACACT
Organism: Anaerococcus sp. NML200537; assembly: GCF_026131715.1. Taxonomy (NCBI): domain Bacteria; kingdom Bacillati; phylum Bacillota; class Tissierellia; order Tissierellales; family Peptoniphilaceae; genus Anaerococcus; species Anaerococcus sp. NML200537. The sequence continues at coordinate 44,287 of NZ_JAMXSL010000001.1, forward strand.
TTCAGATGAAACCTTCGCCCTTGATACTTCTATTAAGCCACCAGCAGATGTAAAAAAAAGTGATTTTTTCTTGGCAATTGGCCTTATAAATTATTTGGTATGGGCCATCGCTACCTACATAGGCGCCCTACTTGGCAATCTAATTAGCTTTAATACCATGGGGATGGACTTTGTCCTAACCGCACTTTTCCTAGTGCTCTTGGTTGAGCAATATTTTGCAACTAAAAACCACAAGCCACTTAAGATTGGACTTGCCCTATCTATAGTAGCACTTTTGATATTTAAGCCAGATAATTTTATGATACCAGCCCTACTTTTAATTGTTTTAAGCCTATATGGCCTCAGGGAAAGAATCGAGGAAAAAAATGTCTAGAATACTAATGATAGTCTTTGCATCAGCCCTAACTACTTTTTTAATCAGGTCAACACCTTTTTTCTTCTTTTCAAAAAAAGATTTACCTGATTTAATCAAATATTTTGGCAAGTACTTACCTTTTGCCCTCATGCCCCTACTTGTAGTTTTTGCCTTAAGAAATATAAATGTTTTGGCCTACCCTTATGGACTGCCTGAAATAATAGCATCAGCTACAGTAATCATTCTCCATGCTAAATTTAAAAAGCTCTTTATTTCAATATCTGTAGGCACTTTTGTCTATATGGTATTAATTCAATTAGTTTTTCTTTAAAATAGTAGTAAAATAAAGTCTAAGAAAAGAAATAAGTTTAGAGGAGAAACTATGAGAAAAGAAATAAATATATCTAACAACAAGGCCGTTATTAACTTTTCAAAGGCCTATTTCAACAACTCCGATGACTTGCTAAAAAGCGAGGGCTTCTTTGAAGTCATTTGCTCTTTTGTAAATCACCACAAAGAAAATAGAACAAGAATCTATACCTACCTAGAAAAATTTTTTAGGTCATCAGATATAGAGGCTCTTGCAAGCGAAATTAGGGACATAACAAAAATTCTTACAGTTATGAGCCTTGATGAAATCAGCGAAAAAATCAACAAGTACCACGACCTAAACAAGGAAAGAGAAGCCCTAACAAGAATCGTAGAAGATGTCTACGACTATTGGAGAAAGCTAGAAAGATACTCAATTATCGAACAATCTGACTATGATAGGGGCTTAGAAGTAGAAAACTTCCTTTCTTCAAATATCAGATTTAAGGACCTTATCCTTGAAATCTACAGAAAGGTAGAAGTATCAGTTACAGGCAAAAGCCCAAAGGTATTTAGACAAGTGCCAGCCGGTGCCAATGCTTCAATGATAGTTAAAAACTTTGAGATAGCCTATCCAAAAGATTATGCCTACCTAAATGAAATTCCTTTCATAACCAAGGTAATGATCGAAACCCCTTATATAACCTATACAAAATCAAATAAGAGGGACGGCTTCTTTGAAGAAGTAGAAAATAACCCAATAACAAATCTTGATATAGATACAGACGAATTCTTATGCTATCCAGCAAGAGTTGGGGATAATTTAATCTACATCTACTTCCACCAAAACCTCATCACCCATGGCATATCAGCATCAAACCTTTTTGACCTAGCCGATGAAGAGGAAATTCAAAATAACAGACCAGATGCTATCTATGTATTTGGTGGAGAAAATTCTAAAGACCAAAACGTCTTCTACGAAGATAAGTCAGGCCTTTTAATAGGTTATGTAAATTATTCAGACAAGAAAGATTACTTCGGTTATCTTAAGAAAATGTGCCTAACCCTATCAAATATCATCTCAATGAAAAAATCCTACCTCCCAATCCACGGTGCAGGTGTAAATGTAGTTTTACAAAATGGCAAGAGTGCCAATGTTGTAATCCTAGGCGATAGCGGAGCTGGAAAAAGCGAATCAATCGAAGCCTTCAGAACCCTTGCCAAGGACTATATAAAGGATATGACAGTAATCTTTGATGATATGGGCACATTCAGAATGAAAGATGACAAGGTCAAGGCCTACGGTACAGAAATCGGTGCCTTCGTAAGGCTAGATGACCTAGATTCTGGCTATGCCTTTAAGCAAATAGATAGGTCAATCTTCATGAACCCAGATAAGGTAAATGCAAGACTAATCATGCCGGTAGCCGATTATTCACAAATCATGGCAGGCTATGAAGTAGACTTCTTCCTCTACGCAAATAACTATGACAAGATCAAAGAAGATGATAAGTCAATCGAATTTTTCGATAACAAAGAAGATGCAATCAAGGTATTTAAACGTGGAGCAAGGTTTGCTAAGGGCACAACTACAGAGACAGGACTTGTAGAATCCTACTTCGCAAATCCATTTGGACCTTACCAAAAACAAAAAGTTTGCGACCAACTAATCGAAGGCTATTTCTCAAAGCTATTTATGGATAAGACAAAAGTTGGAGTCATAAGAACCCAACTAGGTGTAGAAGGCATGGAAACAGATGGCCCACTAAAATCAGCTAGAGAACTTTTTGAAATAATAAAGGCCTTATAAAATTATCAATAAAAAAGAGTTGAAATTCACTTAAGAATTCAACTCTTTTTTCATTTTTAATATTAAAGCCTTTGGATTTTTATAAAATCAAACAACTATAATTTTTCAAAATCACTTTAAGCTCATTTTCATTTGCCTATAGCATTTTCCCTGCCATAATAAAATAAATATTGTTGGGCATAGCCTGCAAGATCTCCAAAGATTTCCCTAGCATAGTTATCCACTTGCTTTTTAGGCACTTCCTTGCCGATGTAAAGTGTTTCCATGACTCTTTTAATCCACACATCTACAGGGAAGGTCTCCCTCCTGTGGTAGGCAAAGAGCATTATACAATCGGCAACCTTTGGTCCAATCCCTGGAAGCTCATTTAACCTCTTATGAAGGTCTAAATCTGTAAGATTTTTCTCATCTTCAAAATTTAAAAAGCCATCCACAAAGGCCTTAGCTGTTTCAACTATCCTTACATCACGAAAACCTACTCTAGCGTGTTCTCTAAGCTCTAATGGGTCAACTTTAGCCAAGACTTCTGGTCTTGGGAAGGAATAATAAGAAGATCCCATATAATCACCAAGATAGTCTCCATATCTTTCAGAAATTATCCTAACTGCCTTTTTAATCCTTGGTATTTGATTATTGGCAGAAATTATAAAAGAAATTGTTGTTTCAAATAATTCTTGATTTAAAATCCTAATTCCATAACCATAGTCGCAAGCATCCCTTAGGGTATCATCTTTTGAAAGAAAATTCCTAATAGATCCATAATCTGTTCCAAGATCAAAGTAATCATAAAAAATCTCATAAAATTCATCAAGGCTCACATTTCTTATAAGTGTGTAGCCATCGCATTCTAGTAAATTTATGATTTTTCCTAAAAAAACAGCCGTATAAGACCCATCTTCTTCAAGCTTGAAGTTAAAACACTGACCGCATTCAAAAATATGGGTCGGATTAAAAGAATCTTCCCTAAGTTTTAAGCCCAGGGAAGTTTCTTCGATATTTAATTCTCTTTTATCTTTTGTTTCAAATCTCATTATCTAATCCTAAGCGCATGCACTGCTAGCCTTTGATCTGCATAATCATATTGGCATGTTGAAAGAGTAATAATTGTATCATCTTCCTTAAATGCCCTGGTATCAAGGCTTACCTCAGAGTTTGACCTTAATTTATTATAATATGGTACCTTATCCCCTGTATAGGTGAAATCTAAAGTCCTATAGTCATAATCTGATGGGATTCCATAGGCAGAAAATATCAAATATTCACGAAGACCATCTTCTGTTGTAAGATATATTGTCCTGTGCTTTTCTGCAAATTCTTGCTTTCTATATTGGTCAAGAGGTGTAAACATAGAGTCAATCTCAAGATGGTGACCATAGATAACAGAGTTATCATCTGTAATATCACTTGAATTATAAACATCCATAAAAATTGATCCAGCTATATCATACTCCTTATTTAAGCCCTTTCTTAGATAGAATTCATTATCAGGTCCTTGAAGAATCGGATATTTTATGCCTGTGCCAGGAATTTCTATAACAGCAATAACATCTGAATTTTGCTCTTTTAATTTCTTAAGTAGGCTTAGGTGAACTTTCTCAAGTCTAGCAAGAGGGTCACTTTCTTTGCCATCTTTGCTGCTTTGTCCTTCATCTCTAGCTACGTCTTCTTCTGCTTCTTTAGATAAGTTTTCTATATATCTATTATTTTTCATATTAGTCCAGTAATCTAGACCTCTTTTTCCTAAAATTGCTATACAGGCTAATATTATCAAAATTAGGATAAACCTAATAAGCGCCATTATTTTTGATTTCATTTTACCACCTTTAAAACGTTCTTTTTACTAGTATAATATACCATAAGAGATGATAATTAAAAGTTTTTTATCAAAAAAGGAGTAAACATGAAAGATTATAAATTATATGTAGGAACTGTATGCAGATATTGCAAAAAAGTTGAAGATTTCATGAAAGAAAATAATATAGAAATTCCCCTAGTGAATATAAATGAAGATAGAGATGCCATGATCAAGCTAATAGACGAAGGTGGAAAAAGACAAGTACCTTGCCTCTATCACGATGGCAAATATCTCTATGAATCTGACGACATAATAACCTATCTTAAGGAAAATCTTCTTGGATAAAACTATGATTAAGTTAATAGCATCTGATATTGATGAAACAATAATAGATCATAACCGCCTTGTACCAGAAAGAAACAAAAAGGCTATCAAAGCCGCCCAAGATAAGGGAGTAATAGTCATGCTTGCAACTGGAAGGGGCCCTTATGAAATATTTGATATACCAGACCAAGCCGGAGTGATAGCAGATGACCGCTTTGTCATATGCTGTAACGGTGCTGTAATCATGAATGTGAAGACCAAAGAAATTATAGATGTCCTAGCTATGGACTTCTCCTACGCTAAAAAGATTTTTGAATATGCTTATAAAAATAAGCTTACATTCTATCTTTATACCCTAGATAAAAAATATGGTATAAACCTAAGCGATGAAACACTCATTGCTGAAAGCCACATAAACCTTATAGAGGGGGACAATATAGACTTTCTAGAAGGCCAAACAGTTCTAAAAACAATAATAAAGAATTCAAATATGAACCAGCTTCAGGCCCTAGAAGTCGATATAGCAAGAATAACTGATTATAATCTTGAAATATCCTATTCATCAAATATGTACATGGAGATAAATGCTAAGGGTGTAAATAAGGCCATAGCTCTTAAAAAAGTCGCTGACCATTATGGTGTAGATATGAAAAATGTAATGGCAATCGGTGATAACTACAACGACGTAGCCATGCTAGAAGAAGCAGGAACTGCTATAGCAGTAAGAAATGCAAGATTGCAAGTAAAACAAAGCGCAGACTATGTAACCCAAGCAGATAATAGCAAGGGAGCTGTAGGCGAAGCAATTGAAAACTTTGTATTAAATTTATAAAATTAAGTAATTTAAAAGAGTTTGGAAATAAATCCAAACTCTTTTCTTATTCGTAAATTGATCTTTTTTCCCTATACACTCTATACAAGTATAGCAATCCTCCTATAAGCAGGATAGGCAAAATCAATGACAAGACTTCTGCAAAGATCTTTATTATTAAAATAAATATTCCAATAACAAGACCTATCAATAAAATAGGTAGGCCTAGGAATAATCCTATTATACAAAATGCAAGAGTTAATATTATACTTAAAATTATTAAAGTTGCGCTTAACATACATTTCTCCTTTTGAAGATATTATACACAATCTTAATTTTAATTTCAAGATTCTTAAATTTAAAATTTCTTAAATAAAAAACAGGACAAGCTAATCTCGCCCTGCTTATAATTACTATTAACCTCTAGCAAACATTTGACCATCAAGGATGTATAGAGCTCCCCAATTGTCTTTTGCTCTTTCAAGTTTTGTAACAATCTTAGAAACAGAATCTTCTTCTTCAACTTGTTCATCGATGAAGGCTTGGATGAATGAAAATACTCTTAAATCTTCTTCTTTACTTACTTCAGCTATTTCATGAATTCTTCTTGTAACTTCTTGTTCGTGAGCTAAAGCTGCTTTAAATACGTCAAGTAAGCTTTCATAATCATATTGTGGTTCTGGTATAGCTTTGTATCTTACATCATAACCTACTTCTTGTAGGAAGTGTTTCATTTTTTCACCGTGTTCGATTTCTTCAGCTACTTGGTGATCAAACCAATGTGTAAATCCATCCATTTCAAGTCTATCTGTATATGCAGCCATTGCCTTATATACATATGCTGACTCATACTCAAAGTTCATTTGTTCATGTAATAATTCTAATGCTTTACTCATTTATTCTTCCTTTCTCTAGATAATCTTCATAAGATATATATACCCCATATATCTTAAAATCCTTATCTAAAATCTCCTTTATTACTTTTGTTGTGTCTTTGGAGTAAATTTCAACTGTGAAGGTCTTATCTTTAACCATAAATTCATCGCTTGGTAAAATTCCTTTATTTTTAAGCGCACTTAAAATATCCATCGCATCCTTCCTGGTAAATAACTCATCAAGTTGGAAACTATATGGATAAATCGTATCTGTATCAGTATTTGGATTTATTTTTTTGATTAATAATAAGTCATCCATAGTTTTCTCCTATCTTATATTTACCCTAAATAGTAAAAACTTAACAAGAATTTAATTTTTCTTCTGCTTCCCTTTTAGAAAATATACAACCACAATATTCTTGCCTATAAATATCATATTCTTTTGAAAGCTCTATAGACTTCTTATAGCCATCCTTCTTCTTAAAATCAGCATAGAGATATTTAATGCCAAGAGCTTCTTCAAGCCTTGCCCCAATCTCATTAAGCCACTGGGCATTCTTATAAGGAGAAATAGAAAGGCTAGTTGTAAAATACTCATAGCCCATATCTTTTGCATAGCGAGCAGTCTTATCAAGTCTAAGCTCATAGCAATCATAGCAAGCATCCCCAAACTCCCTATCATCCTTTCTCTTTTCTGCCACAAACTTAAAATCCTCCATGTCATTAGCAGGAATAATTACTCGGCCATCAAAGTGAGATTTCTCAGCCACCTTCTCCAAATTCTCCGCCCTCTTATCAAGCTCAGCCCTTGGATAGATCATTGGATTATAAAAATAAAGATCCATATCAAAATGATCCCTAAGCCTTTCAATAACTTGGGTAGAACAAGGCCCACAACAAACCTGAAGCAAAAGCCTAGGCCTTCTTCCTTCTTCATCAATTTTTTTAATTATATCCTCCATGACCCTGTCATAGTTTATCTTATTCATTTTTTCACCTCTATTTATAAGTAATATTTTTATACTTACTATTTAATTTTACTAAAATTTGGGCAAATAAAAAGGCTTTTATAAAGATTTAAGATAAGTTATGCTTTAAATTTATCAGTGAATGGTTTATAATTAAATTAAAATATATAATTAAAGTATACTTTTATAAAATTTGACAATTTAAAACTAGTTAACTATAATGTAAACACAAAGATACAATGGTCGCGCGAAAGCGGACTGCAAGCTCCCTATCACATTATAGTGATAGGGAATTTTGTTTTTAAAGGATAAAAATTAATAATATATTACCTAACAAACCATTTAAAGATTTTGATGAACTACTCGACATACTAAGAGGCAGAAATCTAATTATAGAAAACGAAGAAAAAGCCAAAGATATTTTCTTACTTTTTCATATTATGACTTAATAAATGGATATAAAGATCTATTTATGGTTAACGATAATTTTATAGATGGCATCTAATTATCATACTTAAACTTATTTGCTATGTTCGATAGGACCCTTCAAAACACATTATTTCAATATAGTGTACTTGTCGAAACTTCGTTTAAAACAACTCTATCTTATGTAATCTCAAAAAAATTCGGTGTATTCGAGGAAGAATATCTAAATAAGGATAATTATATCAGGTCAAATAATAGTAAATCAAAAAAATTATTAGAAGAAATAAAGAGCATCTATAAGCAGCCCTACCGTTGGATGAATCATCCAACAAACAGAAAATGAAGCCAACTACTTTGCCTACAGACTACTAGACCTAGAAATAGGCACCGCCTACAACTACACGATAGACCAGTACGCAAATCTCTTGGCAGTAAGTAAAGATACAATCAAATATATAATGGATTAATCATATTGACAAAAAGTCCTCGTTCCTATATAATATAAACATACTAAAGGAACGGTTCGTGTGAGAACCCAAAAGAGGACTTTCGAAAGGAAGTTCTCTTTTTTTTATTTTAAAGGAAATTATGACTAAAGAATTTAAAACAATAGATGAACAAATAAAAATATTAAAAGACAGGAAACTTCTATTTGAAAATGAAGAAGCAGCTAAACAAAATCTTATTAGATACGGTTATTACGAAATAATAAACGGTTATAAAACACCGCTAATAGATCAAGAAAAATCGACAGCGACAGATGATATTTATAGAGAAAACTCTACTTTTGAACATATATTCTCTTTATATCAAATGGATAAAGGTATTCAAGAATCTGTTAGAAATGCAACTATGGTATTTGAACAAATAATAAAAACTGCCTTAGCCTATCACTTATCCGAAAAATATGGACATTTAGAAAAAAATTATTTAGCAAACCACAATTTTAAAACAGGTAAAATTGATTATTCTGGAAATTCTCAGCTATATTACCTCCAATTAAAATTTAATAAGATATTAAATGAAGAACTGGAACCATATAAACATTATAGGGAAGAACATGGCCATATACCAGCCTGGATATTACTTAAAGGTACAAGCTTAGGGAATGTCAAAATATTTTATTCACTACAAAGAAAAGACATAAAAACAAAAGTAATTCAGACAGTTCTAAACTTATCCCCATTAATTGAGACCCATGATTATCCAAATGTTATATATAACTACTTTACAGCACTTTTAAATCTTACACATTTGTTTAGAAATAGAGCATCTCATAATGGTAGGATATACAATTACAAGGCAAACTATAGAAATACTCCATATATTAAGTCAATTCATGATTTAATGAATGTTTCAAAAACTAAATTTAAAAAAGAAAAACTGGGACAAAACGATCTTTATACTTTACTATACCTTCTGAGAGGTATAGACGATCTTACTCCATATGTTAATTTGAGAGTTGGTATAACTTACTATATTGATAAACATCTATCAATATATCCTGAAGATAAAGAGTTTATACTAAGTCAAATTGGTGTCCCAAAAACTAAATTTAAAGAAAAATTAGAAAATATATTTTAAATAAAAACACCCCTCAAAGACTGAGAGGTAAATTTACAAGCTGGATGTGATATAAAACCCTGAACAAGTTTATTATATCCGAGAAAGGATGTACAGATGAGATTACCAAATGGCTACGGATCAATCTATAAACTATCTGGTAAAAGATGAAAACCATGACAGCAAGTAAAAAACTTTCTATAAGCGCTTATGTATTAGATCTATTAAAAAAAGACCAGACAAGCTTTTTTGACTCTATGGAAATAGCAGTCAAATATAGAAATCAAATCGACAGAATAAAAGGAACAAACACCACAGGCTATGACATCTACTTCAAAGATAGCCACATAAACACTTAAAAATAAAAAACAAACTAGGGATTACATTATCAGCTACTTAAGAGATAAGTAATCTCTTTTTTAATACAAATAAAAATCTTCCGGAAGATATGTCTTAATAAAAAAATACATCTTCCGGAAGATTTCACGATTTTCCAATTTTCTTTGTTACTAGTGTGTTACTAATGAGTCAATTTTTACTAGTTTTCATAAAACCTTAATATAAAGAAAAACTGCAAGAATAGCACATTCCTGCAGTTTGTTGTATCTCGTGTAATTATCTCTTTGAGAATTGTGAAGATTTTCTTGCCTTTTTAAGACCAGCTTTCTTTCTTTCTTTCTTACGTGAATCACGTGTTAAGAAGCCTGCTCTTTTTAGGGCTATTCTATAGTCAGGATTTGCTTCAAGAAGTGCTCTTGCTATAGCATGTCTTATAGCTCCTGCTTGACCATTGTATCCACCACCATTTACATTAACTCTTATATCATAGCTTGTAAGATTTTCTGTTAATGCAAGTGGAGATCTTGCTATAATTCTTAGAGATTCAAAGTTGAAATATTCGTCTAAGTCTCTGCCGTTTACTAGGATGTTACCAGAACCTGGTACCATTGTTACTCTTGCAACAGAGGTTTTTCTTCTACCTGTTGATTGAATTATATTTTCTGCCATATTTTACTCCTTACTTTAGATCCAAAGTTTCTGGGAATTGTGCTTCGTGACCATGTTCGCTTCCTGCATATACTCTTAGTTTCTTAGCCATTGCACGACCAAGTTTGTTGTGTGGAAGCATGCCTACGATTGCGTGTTCTACAATTCTTTCTGGGTAAGTATTCTTCATATCTTTGAATTTTGTAATTTTAAGACCTGATGAATATCCTGAATATCTCTTGTATTCTTTTTGATCTTCTTTGTTTCCTGTAAGAACTACCTTGTCTGCGTTTATTACGATTACGTAATCTCCAGTATCAAAGTGTGGAGTAAAGGTTGGTTTGTTCTTTCCTCTTAGTATTGCTGCAACTTGGCTAGCTAATCTACCTAGCACCATGCCTTCAGCATCAACAACATACCATTTTCTTTCGATGTTTGATGGGCTTGCAGTCCATGTCTTTTGATATTTCATTCATTCCTCCTGTGTATTTTTCGGCTACTTGCATTTAGACACCGCCCAAATAGCTAGCGGCTGTACTCGTCCTGGCATTTGTCCATCGCTTCCAGGATAAGCGACTTACTCGAACTTCAAAGAGGTCTGAGTCGACTGATATATAATACTCTTTTACTGCTATTTTGTCAACATCTTTTACTTGTTTCTGATATTTTTATAGGTAAAAGGTGAAAATATTATTAGCATTGGATAAATCTCAAGCCTTCCAAATAGCATGGCAATGGTTAGGGTTATCTTTGATAAATCGCTCATTGCCGCAAAAGATGTGATTGGTCCAAAGTCCCTAAGACCTGGGCCTACGTTGTTAAAGGTTGTAGCTACCGCAGCAAAGGCTGCTTCAAAATCTTCTATTTCTATACTTATTATAAACATAAAAAGGACAAATAAAAGTATATAGATTACCAAATACTTATTTATAGATTCCTCTAGGTCCTCATCAATTTTCTTGCTATCCATCTTATTCACTATGATCCTCCTAGGGTTGATTACCTTTCTTACTTGGTTGATGGATGATTTTACAAGGATTACAAGTCTTGATACCTTAAAGCCACCAGCAGTTGATCCTGCAGATGCTCCTATTAGCATTAATAAGACTATCAAGTTTCTTGAGAAAAATGGCCAGGACCCATAGTCTACCGACACATAACCTGTCGTTGTTATTATCGACGATACGGTAAAGATGGATTGGACGCCAGAATAAACTGGGTCACCGTAAAGGTCTTTTATATTTATAAATATAAGTCCTGTAGCCACTGCAATTATTCCCAAATACCAGTAGAGTTCTTCTGATTTAAAACTATCTCTTGCTGACCTTATCAAAGCGAAATAATATAAGTTGAAATTCACCCCAAACAAAATCATAGCAATGGTTAGAACAATTTCTATATATCTTGAATCATAGTAGCCTATTGATAGGCCCTTATTGCCAAATCCACCAGTTCCTGCAGCTCCCATGGCATAGATTAAAGAATCAAATAAGTTCATCCCTCCAAAGAGCAAAAATATTACCGTAACACCAGTCATGGCCAAATAAATTATATAGAGGACCCTGGCTGTTTGGCTTAGCTTAGGTGTAATCTTACCAAAGGATGGACCTGGCATTTCTTGCCTTAAAAGTGATGCTGACTCGGTATTTGTCTTTGGTAAAATCGCAAGAGTAAAGACAAGTATTCCCATACCACCTATAAGGTGGGATAGGCTTCGCCAAAATATTATAGAATGGGGAAGTCTTTCTACATCTAGGGCTACAGATGCCCCGCAGGTTGTAAAACCACTTGCCATTTCAAAGATGGCATCTACTATAGAGTGATAATTTGTAGGCGTGAGGTAAAGGGGAATAGACCCTATTACCGAAAATATTATCCAACAAAAGGCTGTTATAAACATGGCCTCTCTTGTGTAGATATGTCCCTTGTCATCTCCTAATTTTACAAGGATAGATCCTGTTATTAAGGAAAATATAATCGGTATTATGAAATTAAGCTTATCTCTTAGGCTCTCGTTGTAAATAAAGGCTACTAGCAAGGGAACGGCCATCAAAAAGGCCAAGACTTGGAGGAGCCTGCCTAGGAGGTGGTTTATTATCTTAAGATTCATTTCTCCTCCAATATATCATCTAAGACCTTAAAGTCATGGCTGGTTGTTGCCACAAGGACTGAATCTCCCAGGCTAATCTTAGAAGAACCATTAGGCACTTCTATTTCGCCATCCCTTTCCCTATGCTCTATAGCAAGAACTAGGCTGTCATCTCTGATTTTTAAATCCTTAAGACTTACATCAAGGATTTTGGAATGCTCAATAGCCTTAAATTCTATAACTTCAACTTTTTCATCTTCTAGCCTATAAAGAGAAGAAATTGATTGGCCCCTGGCATTACCCTTACTTCTTACAAACCTATTTATAACATCACTTGCAGCCATCTTTGGAGCAAAGGTAGTGTCTATATCAAGGATTCCTGTCATCTTTAAAAGCTTGGTCCTATTGACCTTGGCAATTACCTTATCAAGACCATATCTTTGGGCTAGGAGTGAAATCAATATATTTTCCTCATCTATTCCTGTTAGAGCAATGAGGGCATCGTAGTCATTTATCCTTAGCTCTTCAAGGAGCTCTGGAGAAGACCCGTCGGCATTTATTACTACAGCACCTGAGTGCATCTGGCTAATCTCTTCAGCCTTTTTCCTATCAATTTCAACTACACTTACCTTAAAACCTCTTTGTAGCAAAAGGCCAACTAGATATTTTGAAACATTTCCAGCACCTATGACCATTACATTTTTTATATCGTAGGCTCCCTTTTGTTCGTGCCTATAAAAGCTATCTACAGCCTGCTTCTCGCCAATTACATAAATCTTATCATTGGCCTTTAAGATGTCATCACCGTGGGGTATTCTTACATCCCCATCTGAATTTATTATTCCTATCAGGGTGTGGTAATTTTCTGAATAGGAGATAAGGTCTGATATTTTTCTCCCATCAAGGTCTGACCCCTCATCGATAACTAGCTCCATCATTAAGGCCCTGTCTTTAAAGAAGCCTTCAACGTTTAGGGCGTGGGAATATTTAAGGGTTCTTTGTATATCCTTGGCTGCTATGTATTCGGGATTTATGATTGATTTGGCATCTGTCATTTGGGCAATCATCTTTTTATGCTTAACATATTGGGTTTCTCTTAGCCTTATTATTATGTTTTTGGCGCCAAGCTTTTTGGCAAGGGTTGAAGCAATTAAGTTTACATCATCAGATAGGGTTATGGCTATAAAGAGGTCACAATCCTTAACGCCTGCCTCAATTAAGATATCAACATCCCTACCATCTCCTAAAAGACCCATAACATCATTTGTTGCCAAAAGGTCATCCAGGACAGCCTTGTCATTATCTATTACTACTATATCATGGCCTTCGCTTGAAAGGTCACTGGTTACAAAAGAGCCGACTTTGCCGGCTCCTAATATTACAATCTTCATCATTTCTCCTTAGAAATCGCAAAATAAATCACATTCTTGTATTATACTTATTATTTTAACATTTCTAATATATAAAATCTATTATTTATTTAGATATTCATAGGCATATCTTGCTAGAAGCTCTGCCCCATATTTCATGGCCCTTTCATCCGGATTGAAATCTTGGGCGTGGTTTTGTGGGTGGGTTTTTGGATTTTCTGGGTCCCTTCCCCCTATAAACATATAAGTTCCAGCAACTCCTGGTACATCCTTATAGCCTGATAGGTAAAAACCAAAGTCTTCGCTACCTGATAATTTTAGGTCGGTTGAAACATTGTCTTCGCCAAAGATATCTTTTGCAATCTCTACAGAAAGGTCTGTGGATTTTTCTTCATTTATGACTGCTCCTGCACCCATATTGTAGTCAAAGACTGCACTTCCATCATAAAGCTCTGCTGAAAGCCTTGCTGCCTTTTCCAATTCTTTTACCATAAAGTCTACTGCCTTGTTAGAAAATGACCTAAAAGATCCCTCGACTCTTATGTCAGCAGGAACTGCATTTGCTGCAGATCCACCTTCAACTACTCCTAGGTTTAGGACGACTGGGTCAAAGACATTATCTATCTTTCTTGCAGAGATTCCATAGGCTGCATTTATGAAATTTGCAAGCATCATCATGGCGTCATTTCCTTGGTAAGGGGTTGATGAGTGGGCAGATTTGCCCTTAAATTCGACCTTAAAGAAGGTGTTATTGGCCATAACTTCTCCATAGCCTGTTGCTGCCTTGCCCAAATCCCATCCTGTATGGATGTGGATTGCAAAGGCAGAGTCTACATCTTTTGTAAAGCCCTGGCTTACCACAGCCCTACCGCCTTCTCCAGTTTCTTCTCCTGGTTGGAAAATTATCCTTACCCTGCCCTTAAGCTCATCTTTCATCTTAACCAGTACCTTTAGAGCATTTAAAAGCATGGCTGCGTGGATATCATGACCACAGGCATGGCTTACACCTGGGTTTTGACTCTTATATTCAAAGTCATTGGTTTCTGCAATAGGAAGAGCATCTATATCAGCCCTTAAGAGGACAGTTTTACCAGTGCTTTCTGGATTTATCTCTACCATAAGGCCTGTAGGCTCGATTGCCACTGGGTCAAAGCCAAGGGCCTCAAGTTCTTTTCTTATAAACTTAGTTGTTTCTGTTTCCTTCATTGATAATTCAGGATGGGCGTGCATATATCTTCTGTCTTCTATCATCTTTTCTTCATTAGTTAAGATTTCATCTCTAATTATATTTGTCATTTCAAATCCTTTCTTATTTCTCTAACATTATACCCAAAAGCCACTTATAAATAGCAAAACTCCCGCGAGGGGAGTTTCTAATCTGCTTGTGGAGCTATTTTTAAGTCTAAATATAGGTCATTATAAAGAATGGTCATCTCCTTACCTAGATCCTTAAAAATTTCAAGCTTTTCTATATCTTCATCGCTTGGATATAGAGTTGTATTTGCCCTTAATTCAGGATCAAGTAAGTCTAGGGCTTTTTTATTTGGTGTAGCATAAGAAACATATTCAGCATTTCTTGCCGCAACATCCGGCCTTAAAAGATAGGAAATCAAGGCATAGGCACCTTCAGTATTTTTGCTTGTCTTTGGTATAACAATAGTATCAAACCATATGTTAGAGCCTTCTTTTGGGATTATATAAGATAGGTTTGGGTTTGCCTCTTGGGCAATTTCAGCCTCTCCAGAGAAAGTAATGCCTATATCAGCCTCTTCTAGGGCCAAGTACATCCTTATCTCATCAGCAAGGATAGCCTTAACATTAGCCATAAAATCTACTAGTTCATTCTTGGTTTTTCTTAAGACTGTTTCATCAGTGGTATTGGCTGAAAGTCCATCTTTCCAAAGGCCAATTCCAAGAGTCTCCCTAGCTCCATCAAAGGATAGGATTTCTCCTTCAAACTTAGGGTCAAATAGCTTGGCCCAAGAGTCGACATCCTCTGCCTTATATTTTTTATTATTATAAACTATGCCAAAAGATCCCCAAAAATATGGAATTGAATACTCATTATTTGGGTCATAGTCTAAATTTAGAAATCTCTCATCGATATTATCAAGACCCTTAATTTTGCTATGGTCAAGTTTTTTTAAAAGACCCTTGGCCTTCATCATCTCAACTGTATATTCTGATGGAAAGGCCAGGTCGTAAGAAGTCTTGCCCTGTTCAATTTTCGCCATCATAGCCTCATTTGAGTCAAAAGTTTCATAGATTATGCGATAGCCTGTTTCTTCTTCAAAATCCCTTAGGACTTGTGGATCTACATAATCACCCCAGTTGTAAAAATATATATTTTTAGAATCTGAACCGTGGCTATTGGCATTTAGCCTTTTTTGTCCGATAAATAAGGCCAGGCACATGGCAAGGACTGCCAATATAAATCTATATACCTTATTCATAAGCACCCGCCTTTCTTTCTCTACTTTGTATTACATAGTAGCCGATGACCATTAAAAGTGATATGACAAAGATAAGGGCTGATAGAGCATTAATCTCAAGCGAAATACCAGTCCTTACCCTAGAATAAATCTCTACAGAAAGAGTCGTAAAGCCAGACCCAGTCACGAAAAATGTCACTGCAAAGTCATCCAGCGAATAGGTAAGGGCCATAAAAAACCCTGCAAATACACCACTTGCTATATTTGGTAGAATTATCTTATTTAAGATAATCATATCATTTGCCCCCAAGTCTTCTGCAGCCCTCATCATGTCGGAATTTAGGTTATATAGCCTTGGCAAAACCATAAGGACTACGATTGGTATAGAAAAGGCAATGTGGGATAGAAGCACCGAATAAAAACCCATAGGGATTTTTAAAAGAAAGCTAAATAGGATTAGGAAACTTGCCCCCATCATTACATCAGGAAAAACCATGAGTACTGAATTAAGGCCCAAAACCCTCTGCTTAAGCTTCTTGCTTCTCATATAATAAATAGAAATGGCTCCCAAGGTCCCAATAACAGTTGCAATAACAGATGATAAAAGGGCAAGGATTATGGTGTTTAGGACAATATTTATAAGTCTCTTATCCTCAAAAACCGCCAGGTAATGCTCCATTGTAAAACCCTCAAAGCTATTCATATTTCCCCCACTATTGAAGGAATAAAAAATCAAATAGGCTAGGGGCAGATACATTATTATGAAAATAAATATCAAATAAATATTTGCCAAAGAAAACTTCTTATTTTTCATAATCTCCCCCCTTCTTGTTTAGAAAGCTAATTACTAAAAACATCATTACAATCAAGACCAGGCCAATGGTAGAGCCCATCCCCCAGTTTTGTGTAACTAGGTAGTGTTGTTCGACAGCCGTACCTAGGGTTATAATCTTATTTCCTCCAATTATCCTTGTTATCAAAAATAGGGATAAAGATGGGATAAAAACTGCTTGGACACCTGATAAGACCCCATCCATTGATAGGGGTAAGATTATCCTCCTAAAAGTTTGAAGCTTGCTGGCCCCCAAATCTTCGCTTGCAATGACATATTCCTTTGGAATAGAGTCAATTGACCTAAAGATAGGAAGAATCATAAAAGGAAGCTCTACATAGGAAGCAACCAAGATAAAGGCAGGATTTGTAAATAAAATACCCTCGCTTGCAAGCCCCAAAAATCCTGCTATAGCCCCATTTTTATTAAAAAGACCTATAAAGGCATAGGCCTTTAAGACTAGGTTAATCCAGGTTGGTAGGATTACCAAAAGCAGGATCAAATCCTTATGCTTGGCCTTTGATAAAAAATATGAAAAAGGATAGGCCCACAAAAGTGTGAAGGCTGTTATCAAAAAGGCCGTCAAAAAGGAATTTAGGGTCATTATTATATAATTTTTATTAGAAAAATAAGCTATATAGTTATCAAAAGTGAAATTGCCATATATATCAAAAAATGATTGGTAAAAAAGCAATAGGATTGGCGCAATGATAAAAATCAAAATCCACAAATAGTAGATAAAGCTTAGCTTTTGGTATTTTTTAGCCATCTACATCTCCAATCGAAAATTCTTCCATCCTCTTGTCAAAGTCATCCTCGCTCTCGTTATAACGCATAACATGGATATTTTCCGGATCAATCGCTATTCCGATATCATCGCCCTCTTCAAAGACCTTGGTTGAGTGGATTTTCCACCTAAACTCATCCTTATCAAAGCAGATAAGCTCGTTGAAAACACCCCTAAAGAGGATATTGTCAATGTTTACCCTTATATCAGCTTCATTGATATCAACCACCCTAATATCTTCAGGTCTAATAACTACTTCAACAGCCTCTCCTTTAGGAATACCGGCATCAGAACAATCAAAAACCTTGCCAGCAAATTCTACCTTATAATCATCAATCATCTTAGCCTTAAGTATGTTTGATTCTCCGATAAATTGTGCAACATAGCGGTTGATTGGCTCATCATATATGTCTGTAGGAGGGCCTTGTTGGACAATTTTGCCCTTATCCATGACAAAAATCCAATCGCTCATAGCTAGGGCCTCTTCCTGGTCGTGGGTTACAAAAACAAAGGTAATACCCAGCTCCCACTGGATATCACGAAGAAGGACCTGCATAGATTTTCTAAGCTTCATATCAAGGGCCGATAAGGGCTCATCTAATAAAAGCACATCAGGCTTATTGACAAGGGCACGGGCAATAGCCACCCTCTGCTTTTGACCACCAGACATCTGGCTTACCTCACGCTTTTCAAAACCAGCAAGCTCAACCATCTCAAGTGCCTTTTTTACCTCTTCTCTTATAACATTCTTATCAGTCTTTTTAATCTCAAGGCCAAAGGCCACATTGTCAAAAACATTCATATGAGGAAAGAGTGAATAATTTTGAAAAACTGTATTAACAGTCCTCTTGCTTGCAGGCACATCGCCCACATCCTGTCCATTGATATAAACCTTGCCCGAATTAGGCTCAATAAAGCCAGCTATCAAATTTAAAATAGTAGTCTTGCCGCAACCAGATGGGCCAAGCAGGGTATAAAATTTACCCTTTTCAAGCTCAAGATCGACAGACTTTAAAATCTCTTCATCATTATAAAACTTACTGACCCCATCCAAAACGACAGAGTACTTATCAAAATTATTTTCCATCATTCACCTCACAATTTCCTTTATAAAAAGTATACCACAAATAGCCTTGAATTTGGAATATAAAAAAAGCTGCTACAAAAGTAACAGCCAAAATTTAATTAATTTCATCTTTATAATCCAAATAAGCATCTGAAAATCTCACATCGCATAAAATCATAGCTATTACCATCCAAATGATAAATATAACAAGACCGATGCCAAAAATTACGATTGAACCACTAAGACCCAGAGATGCAAAGGTAAATGCTGTAAATAAAACAGAAGGACCTATTATAAAAATTGCATAAATTACTAGGGACCTAGCCATGAGTTTCTTGCCAATGACAAAAATATTTTTAATCGATGTAAAGACTGACTCATCTAAATCATAATTATCAGCCAGATAAAGATTTGAATAGGCTGTCAAAAGTCCAAGAATTGCAATAATTACTATGACAACAAAGGGTAATAGGAAGGCCCCTATGGTAAATACAGCATTATTTGATGGATTCACCAAGGCTTGTCCTATAAGAGTTCCACCAGTGTATTGGATCAAAAAATTTAAAATACTGCTTGCCAGCGCAATAATAAAGGCAACAGTTATCACCCTGAAATTTATGTAATTTATCTGATTTAGATAATCACCCACCTTGCCCATCCTATTTCTAAGAAGGCCACCTGCTATGGCAAAGCTAAAGGCAAAGCCAAAAATAGACATGATTATATTCATAAATAAGGCCAAAACTGGTTTATCAGCAAGGATTGTGCCAAAAATAGCCGCAATTGGGCCCAAAGCAAGCACCGATATAAGTCTAACTAAAAATATAGACGAAAATTTATATTCTCTCTTCATAAAATCTCCAATCTGCAAAATAAATCTGCTTACTAATAATTTACCACTTTTAACAATAATTTACCATAATATAATGACAAATGGGTATAAGTAAAGCGAGGTGATAATATGGATAAGATAAAATACACATTAAATGAAAAAGAATCTAGGTCAGAAGTCTATGATGGAGATAAGCTAATTGGCAAATGCGATTACAGGATAGAAACAAATAAGCTTGATATCTACCACACCGAAGTGGATGCAGCCTATGGCGGTCGTGGTCTTGCCGGCAAATTAGTCGACATTGTAGTAGCTTATGCCAGAGATGAAAATTTAAAAATAATCCCAAGCTGTCCTTATGTGGCAAAGAAATTTGACAAAGATGAGTCCTATAAGGATGTGGATGCTAGATAAAAATTTGAGGGCCCTTGCCCTCTTTTTTTAGCTAATGTATTAGCCTTTACCTTTTTTAAAATACTTGGTATGATTAAGATGATTTCTTATCTTTGAGGTGAATGATGAATACAAATAGAAAAGATATTTTTAGGAAGGCTGGGATTTTATCATTAGCCCTTTTTATATCTGTAAATAGCGTAATAAGTGGGTCACTCATCAAATTATCTGATGAACTAGCCATCCCCCTTACATCTGCAGAGTTTCTAGTAACTCTAGCATCCTTTTCTACAATAATACTAATCTTATTAAATGAAAAAATAACAAGGAAAATAGGGATGAAAAGAGCAGTCCAAGTCGGCCTTTTCTTTGTGGGTATATCGGGCCTAATTCCCCTATTTTTCAAATCTTATGCTGGAGTCTTTGCCTCAAGGCTAATCCTAGGAATGGGAGTGGGCTTTTATAATGGCCACTCGCCCAACCTCATCAATGCCTTCTACGAAGGAGATGAAGCAGCAAACCTCCACGGCATCAGAAACTCCTTTGAATACATAGGGCAAATGATCCTAGTCTTTATAGCAGGAATCTGGGGAGCTAAGTCTTGGACCTATGCCTTTTTAACCTACAGCTTGGCCTTTCTTATTCTAGGATTTTTCTCCCAAACAGTAGAAGAAGTAGACCTAGAAGAATCAGATGAAAAACTCCATATCAATGCCCAGATGATTTTTTATATAATCTTTGCAGGCATCATGATAATGAATACAACAGCAGTATCAATCAGATTTGCCAAGGTAGCAAGCCTAAGCCTAAGTCCTGATGCAAACCTTAATATGTACATGCTAATCTTACCAATAGCAGGCATGATCTCAGGCTTTCTCTTTGGTTATATAAATAGAAAACTCAGGTCTAAAACCTTGCTTCTAGGCCTAGTAATCTATATCATAACTAACATAAGCCTAGGCTCTTTTGGAGAAAATCTCCTAGTCTACCTAGCAGGCATGGCCCTCTTAGCCTTCTGCCAAAGCCTCTGCACCCCATATATCCTAGCAGAAGTATCAAGATTTGTAAGAGGCTCATCAGCAAGACTTATAAATAATTTCATCTTTGTAGGGGTGAACCTAGGAGGATTTTTATCAAGCCTCTACCTAAACTTAATCACAAAGATATTTTCCCTAAAAAGTCCCACCAGCCCTTTCCTATCATTCATAGGATTTTATATAATCCTCTTTGCCATATTCTTCTACGAATACCTAAGTGTAAGGCAATTTAGAGCTAATAAATAATCTTAAAAAAATCGTCCAACTCATATTTTATTATGAGGGACGATTTTTACATTGTTTAAAATATTCTATTTTTCAAGTATTTTTCTAGCTTCTAGGAAGTTTACTATAGAATAGATACCTATACCGTTGAAGATTATCTTTATAAAGCTACTTATATCGGCGTTTGGATCTATTATATTTAGCTTTGTTCTAATGAAGTGTAAAATTAATATTGTTAGCCAATAGATTGCGGCCCCTATTAGGGTTAATTTTAAATATAGTGCCTTGGCTTTTGCCTTTCTTTCTGGATTAACTAGGGTTATTCCAAAGACTGCGATGGCAAGTATTATTAAGACATGATAAATACTATAAAAAATAAATTATTCACGTGATTAATCATTTAACAACAAGAATTTATTTTTTTATACACATCTATATAATTTTTAATATTACATTCCTTATATAAATGACACTTTTTATCACAAAAAGATGAACATACACATGGAATATAGGGTATATTTAAAAATAATTTATCCTTAATTAAATCCTTAATTACTTCTTTTATTTCTTCTATACTGTAAAAATTTTTCAAAATATTCGTAATTTCTATATCATTATAATCCTGGCTTTTAAGATTATAGATATTAATAGCTATGTCATAATAATTTAGTATATGCGGATCATAACAATATTTACTAATTTCTTCATAATAGGATTTTAAAACATCCCTAGCTTTTACATAATTTTCTTTATATGCATAACAAACTGATAGTAATAAATCAATATTTATCCCATCAAGGCTAGTCAATTTATCATTTTCTATAGGTAGTATAATAAATTCGCTTAACACATACTCTTTCTTAAATTTATATTTTGTAAAATAGGAAATTAATAATTCGACCTCGTTATCATCTATTGTATTTTTATTTTTACATAAAATTTTTTTTACTTTTATAGTATCATTAAAGTCTTTTATAAATTCGTAGTTAGAATAATTAGTAACTTCACTCATTTCCGGTACAATTATTTGATAAGTAAAAAATCCTGTTTTAGAATGATTAGCTACCATAATTTCATATCCTAGTTTATATAGGATATTACTAATAAATTCCCATATACATTTATTAGATTTTAAATTAGATAATTTATCCCATACATCCCCAGGATAAGTATGCATTGACTCAAAATTAAATAAAATATGTGGGTATGCTCCTTCACCATTTATAAATATAGAATTATAATTTTCTTCAAATTTATCATTTACACTAGCACTTAAACTTGTCATAGTTGATTTCAAATCATCTATCGTCCTACCTTGAAAAATTTCAGTAACTGATCTTTCTATTGCAATTTTTAAATTTGCGTGACATCCACAACTTGCAAAGTATCTTTTTTTATGCTTGTCTATTAATAGAACAATTATTGTTGGTAAACCATATTCAAAACTAGTATCTATGATTTTAATACTTAAACCATATTCTTCTAAGTCTGAGATTCTAAAACTTAAATCATTATAATTATCTCTTATAAATTCAGTAATATCTGAAAATTTTGTCATTTCACGATTCAATATTTTTTTGATAGTATATCTTTCGATGATTTCGAAAATAGCTTGATTTAGGGATTCATATTTTGTATTTCCTGCAGCTATACCATTAGATCCATAAAATGTATCAACAAATAGTCCTGGTAATTTTATATTCCTTCCTTCAAAAGTTTTGTAGCTAATAATTTCTTGTACAGGCATTTGATATATTAGATCCATAAAATGTTTTAAAAATACTTCTATTCCTGATTCAGATAAAATATCATAATTATATAAATAACTTAATATATATTCTTGAATTACTTTTTCATCATCTATTATCACTGAATTAACATTTACATTTTTAAATAAGTTAAAACTATCTAGGAGCCTAAAAGGTATACCCTCTTGAACTCTCTCAAGCATTTCAGCATAAGCACTAGCCAGTGCTAAATCTGGATTTATACCTTTACCATTAGAAACTAGATTTGTACCTATAATCCTAAGATTTAATGAATATACACCATCAATAGGATTCAACCAATTTTCTTCAAGTTCAACATTTAACTTTTTAAATATCATTTTAATATCTCTAATAGTATCAATCGGTTTCTTATCTTTTAAATTTTCATACATCACACATTCCTTTGTTCATGTCTATAACTAAATCAAATCTGTCAATATAATCATCTATATCGTGGCTTACATAGATAAAAGTCAAATTTTTATCATTTAGTAAAAACTCCAATATTTCATTCCTTAATTCTTTCTGCACTTGATTAAGCCCTTCATCAACAATCAAAATATCTTTATTTCTTATAATTGCTCTTAATAATGCAATTCTTTGTTTTTCTCCTCCTGAAAGAGATTGAGAAGTTGGATCTTTTTTTGATATTTTATCATATTGAAATAAATCAAATACATTTCTAAAATCATTAAAATCTATTGACGAATAAAGAGCTATGTTATTATCTACACTAGTATTAAATATATACTGAAATTGAGGTATAATTGAAAAATATCGATTGATATAAGCATTATCTAATTCTTTTAAATTATGTCCGTTTATATATATATCCCCATTATAATTTTTGATTTTCCCAGTAATAATTCTTAAAAGCGTTGATTTTCCAGAGCCACTATTTCCTTTAATCAATATTTTATTAGATTTATTAATTATAATATTACTTAAATCAACATTTAAACTATCATAATATGAAAACTGAAGATTATTTATTTCAATGTTATTAAAATCATGATCATGATATGATTTTTTTGAATTTGTTTCTTCTTTTGCTTTTTCATAATATCTTTTTACTAAAGTTTTATATGACGCTCTACCTGAACTGAGTATATTTATAGAGGTAATTAATCTAATTAAAGGGGAAATTATTATATCCGAAAATTGTATTGCTGCTATAAATGCACCTAAAGTCATACTCCTATAATATATAGATACGGAGCCATAACATATTAGTATAAATAGACCTATATAAGATATACACCCAATCAATATCTCCAAGCTACTTTCTAAATACCCAAATTTACTTTCGGTATATAAATTGTCGTTCATAGTCTTATTTACCACTTTTTTAAATTCAAAAGTAGCTAACATATTTCTAATAACATTTATCCCCAAAGTATAATCTAAAATAATACTATTAAAAAGTTTGTTTTTTTCTATATTTTCATTTTTGTATAGTTCAACTCTAGATTTAAAAATATAAGGTATACTCAAAGTTAATATATTTGGAATCAATATAAGCAATATAAGAACAAAGTCTAAATTTATTATCGCAAAGCTATAAATAAGCATATTAACTAAAAGAATTATTATATCTAACTTATTAATATAATAATCTTTAATAAAATCCTCAACATTATTATTAATATCCACATTTATATCGGCGACATAATCATTATTTTTAAATAGAGTTTCATCCTGTTCAACGAAACCTATAATTTGTGATATCATGATTCTTTTCATATTAACTGTTAATTTTATCAATAATATCTTTGTAATATATTCAAATATAATAATTCCTAATATAGACACGCCATATTTTATAATGTTATTTTTAGTTACAGATATATTTCTATAATTATCTATTATATTTTTAAGTATATATGGTTGTACAGAGACTAAAATAGCTAGCATTATGGATATGAATATATATATAAGTGAAATAATTTTAATATTTTTATTTTTATAATTCATAATTTCCCCAGTGAGTTAATTTAAAATTGCATAAGGATTATTTTCAAGACCCTTACAAAATATATTCTCAAAATAGACACCATCTAAATAATTAAAAATGTTATTTTCAAAAAAGTTATCATAATCTAAAATATTTAAGCTACTCTTTTGGTTACTTAGAATACAAGGATAAATAAACCCATTGGAATCTATATCTAACTTTGATATTCCAGCACCACAGGATACTGAAATAGAGTTCGTTAAGCACCCTTCATCATATATAATATCTATATAATTTCTATATTTAGACTTTAAATTAAATATAATTCTAGGCTCTATTTTTTTAAAGCATAATTTATTTTCATTGATTTTTGCTCTACCCATATTAACTAATTCACCAAATTGTATTTTTTTTACACCGCTATCAATAGCCAATTTTACTATATCTTCTAATTTATTAGGCTCGTTATTCATACTCGAAATCGTTATATTAGTATTTGTAGACGATAACTTTTTAATATTTTTCCAAACTCGATCAAAGGCCCCAACATTTTTAGTAAAATTATCATGAGAAAATCTGTCATGTCCATATATAGATATCTGTATTTCATTAAAATTTTCTAATGATTTTACAATATCTATATTTGATATATTAAGAGACGTAACTATTGATTTATAATCAAAACCATTTATACTATCTACAATATTTAAAAAATCTTTATGTACTAAAGGCTCACCACCGGTTAAAGTAATTTGTGGTGTTTTCTTATTTATCATATTGATTATTCTTATAATATCTTTAAATTCCATCTCATTAGCATTCATATCAGAATCATTAAAACAATGAATGCAATTTTGAGGGCATTTATTAGTAATAAATAGATTTATTAATTCAGGATAGTAAAATCCCTGTCTTCCACTTTCTTCAATACTCTCTGTATTCAATATTAACTTATCATTAGATTTTATATTTTCTCTATTCAATGATTTATATTTTTTTATTTTATTATTAATAGCGTTTAACTCATTTTTACCGACATATATCTTTTTATTATTGTCAAATAAAAGAGCGCCTTCTCCAAAATAGTGTATATGCATAATTTCTTACAGAGAATTGGCATTATTTATTAATTTCTTTTTATATATGAGTATATATTTCTATCTTAATATTATGCCAATTCTCTAATTTTTTACATTATACTTATTTTAGTTTGCTGCGTTCTTTTAGTACCGCAACTTTTAATAGTTATAGCACCTTGTCTTAGACCTTTAAATAAAATCTTCATGTAAAATTTTCCTTTCTTTAAATTAAAACTTCAATTTTATATATTATATTATCTATTTCAATATTCTATTACATCAATCCATTCCAAAATATTATGCAAAATTTACTAGTACAATATTTACTATTTCTTTCTAATATACAATTTAGCAGATGTATTTTAATATTTTGGTTATAAAATGACATTTTCTTTTTTACTCAATTATACGGACTCTATCTCCTTTCATAACAATGTAAATAATAAATCGATTTATATATAAATATAACTGTAATTTAAAAATTTGTACAGGACACATGTGTCCTGTACAAATTTTATGAATATTATATAATTAGTTTAGATTTTATGAAAGGATTTATTATGAACAAATTTTTCAAAACTTTTTATATTACACTATTATTAATTGTACTGATTTTACCAAGCAACCTATCTGGTGACAGAGAAGATGATATTATAGAAGTTTATTCAATTGATAAGCTAATCTAGCATTAAATTATAACTTTTAAATTCAATCATCTCATTTAACCTCTCAAAGCCGGATAATTTGGCACTCCATTTAGCCAAATTTATTGATTCTTCATAGGTGTTATATCCTAAATCATATTCACATATAAATTTATCATAATAAAATAATGATAAAGCTTCTACATCTTTTTTTAATGATGCTTCATTGATAGCTATATTAATTAAACTTAGAGCTTCTTTGCTTCTGAAATCAACATAAAGTCTATTTATAATAGAATTAAAAATCAACATTTTAACAGTATGATTATTGCAATCTTTAGATATTTTTTCTAAAATTTCATAATTGTTAAATGATTTATATTCTTTAAAATCATTACATATATTTACTAAAATCCTCATTTCTATGGTGGAATACTTCCTATCAATAATATTAGAATTATTGTATATTGTTGATGTAATCTCTTCATATCTTTCTTTAAAATCGAATTTATCAAATTCCTTATTCAGTACCCTATCCATAAATAGTCTTAAAAGTTTAATGTTTTTTTCTTTTCCCATCATTAACTTATTATCATTTTCAACTGTAGAAAGTTTCTTTGATAGGATTTCTGCTTCGTTTCTTTCGATAAAGATGCTTGCTACTCCCAATTTATTTAATATTTCTTCATAAAGGTAGTCTGTTTCAAAATGATTTTTATAATATATATCAAGTAAATCTTCTTCATAAGCCTGCGAAAGTAAGATAAGGGAATCTGCTCCTAGGCTCTTTATATTACCATTTTCAAGTCTAGATAGGCTTCTTACGCTTATGCCTGTAAGATATTCTACATCCTCTTGCCTTAATCTTTTTCCTATCCTGATATCTTTTAAAAGCTTTCCAAAGTCTTGGTTTTTAGTCATAACTTGCTCCTTGGATATAATTATACTTTAGATTTTAATTTTAAAGGAAAGAATCCCGGAATTAACCCGAGATTCTTAATTTTTATTATCTAAATTATTCTATTTTTCAAAAAGCTTCCTAGCTTCAAGGAAGTTTACTATAGAATAGATACCTATACCGTTAAAGATTATCTTTATTAGGCTACTTATGTCTGCGTTTGGGTCTACTATATTTAGCTTAGTTCTAACAAAATATAAGATTAATATTGTCACTCCATAGATTGCTGCTCCTATTAGGGTTAATTTTAAATCTAGGACCTTACCCTTGGCCTTTCTTTCTGGCTTAACTAGGGTTAGGGCGAAGACTGCTATGGCAAGTATTATTAATACATAGGCTGGCAATTTTACAAAATATAGGGCGATGAGTCCTATTAGATAAAGTGCTAGTGAAAGTGTTGGCATTTTTTCCTCCTATTTTACAAATATATTTAAATTTAGTTCGTAGGATAAGATTTTTAATAATTCCTTACCCCTTACTGAGTTGCCTGTCTTATCTAGTCTTGGTGAGTAGACTGCTATGCCGCAGACTCCTGGGACTATACCAAGAATTGCCCCGCTTACACCTGATTTTGATGGGATACCTACATTCATAAGGTAGGATCCAGAGTTTTCATACATACCGCATGATGCCATCTGACTTACTATTATGGATACAATTGATTCTGGGATTAGGTCTTGGATTTTATCTATTCCGTAGCCCCTATTGGCTAGAACTGCCCCAAAGTGGGATAGGCTTTCTATGTCTGTGCCTATGGAGCAAGACCTTATATATAAATCTAGGACCTCACTTGGGTCAGCATCAAAAATTCCCTTACTCTTTAGGTAGTAGCTTATGGCCTTGTTCCTGTCAGATGTTTCCATTTCTGATTCATAGACATCCTTTAAAAATACCGATGTATCTGAGCCTGCTATCATATTATAAAAGTCCATAAGTCTTTTAAATCTCTCATCTATATTATTTCCCATTATCATGGATGTAGTTGTGATGGCCCCTGCATTTATGAAGGGGTTGGCTGGTTTGTCTGTAATTGGCACTAGGGAATTAAATTCATACCTGGTTGGCTCACTGCCTACCTTATTATAAACATCTTCTAATTTATTGTCATGAAGGGCTACCAAAAGGTCCAGGATTTTGGATATAGATTGGAGGGAAAATATCTTATCAACCTCTCCATAAAGGAAGGTATCTCCTGTTATGGATGTGATGGCTAGGGCGAAGCTATCAGGGTCAACATTTGCTAGCTCTGGTATGTATGTTGCAACCTCTCCTTGGCCTATAAATCTCTCGCTTTTTATGATTGCTCTTCTGATTCTTACATCTATTTCATTTCTATCAAAAAACATAAGACCTCCTACAAATCTTATTGTAATTTTCCTTACTCTTATATTTATACCCCTTTCAAACTTTTTATAAAATCCACCCATATTTCGCCTTAAAAGACGTAAAATTGGGTATAAAGATATAACAGAATATAAAATAAAGGAGCCTCTTATGCGAATTATAGATATATTAGAAAATGAAGAATGGATTAGAGCCTATGATTTCTATGATGATTTCATAAATTCTTCTTATTTTGACATGCTTAAAGATAGCTATGACAGGTTAAATTACGATATACTTTTTAAATCCCACATCCACGGCAGAGACCACATCGAAAGGGTAATACTCTTTGTCCATATTTTGGGCTTCCACTATGGACTTGATTCTGCTGATATGGATGTTTTAAGAAATGCAGCCAGCCTTCACGATACAAGAAGGGTCAATGACGGTTGGGACACTGAACATGGGATGAGGGCAGCCAAAGAATCTATAGAATATTCCTACGCAGACCCAAAGGATAAAAGAATCCTCCAAGCAGTAATCGCAGCCCATGCCAAGGATGATAAGATAATGGATGAAGTCATAAAGGGCTTTATAAATGAGGATGATGACTTTGATAGGGCTATGAGACTTGCCAAGTTTTTTAAAGATTCTGATGGCCTAGACAGGGTTAGGATTAACCACCTAGACCCAGCCTATCTTAGAAATGATTATTCCAAAAACCTAGTAGACTTTGCCTACGAGCTTTTTAACTCCTATAAACTTGACTAATCCTTAAATATTATATAAAATTATAATAGATTAGACTGGAGTAAGAATGATTAAAAATAGAAAGTTTACTCTCCTAGGCCTAGGAATCCTAGCTTCAATCGCCTTTGTAAGGCCAGCCTATGCAGATAGTGTCATGCTTAACAAAGAAGTAGGCTCATCTGCATCCTTCTATGAAGAAATAGATGGCAATCTAAATGCGACAGATACAATCGAAGCTACTGATATCCACAACATGCTTAGCG
The DNA here is from genome assembly GCF_026131715.1 of Anaerococcus sp. NML200537. Taxonomy (NCBI): domain Bacteria; kingdom Bacillati; phylum Bacillota; class Tissierellia; order Tissierellales; family Peptoniphilaceae; genus Anaerococcus; species Anaerococcus sp. NML200537. The sequence continues at coordinate 74,313 of NZ_JAMXSL010000001.1, forward strand.
AGGATGATAATTACTATAAAATAGAATATAAGGGCAAGACAGGTTTTGTAAATAAAAATAATTTTTATAAGCTAAACCACACTTCCCTAATAAATGATGCTGAGATTAAAAAAGACCCTAAGGATGATTCAGAAAACCTCACATCCTACACCCTAAAAGCAGGAAGCAAGGTTACAATCCTTGAATTTGTAAATATCGGAGACTATGTAAAAGTCTCTTATGAGCAAGGCCGCTTTGACAATGAATTCCTAAATGTAGAAAGGAAAAATGACAAGGACCTGCTTTATAGGATGCTTACAGGATCAGCCAATAATATCGATGTACCTGTCGAAACAATCGGCAAGAACGCAAGCCCAGAGCTTGTCACAGTCGGTGATGGCGAGGCAAATGCTGGCGAGAAAATCGGCTATATGCATTTTAAAGACCTAGCCCTATCCTTTAGGAGCCAGGATATAATTGATGAGCTTTATAATTATTATTACAAGCTCAACCACTCCAAAACCTACACCGAAGCCCCTATCTTTAGCCAGGGACCAGTTTATAGCCTGGCAAATAACGAAAGCTACCAAGCTACAGAAAACCTCCCACAAATCACAGTTCACATGCAAGGAAGCCAGACAGGAATCGATCTTTATTCATATGGGGTCAAATTCTTAGGAAACCCTTATGTATTTGGAGGAAGCGACCTTAACAATGGTATAGACTGCTCAGGTTTTACAAAGAGAATCTATGAAACCATAGGCATTGGCCTACCACACTTTGCTCAAAGCCAGCAAAGATACGGTGTGGAAATACCATTTGGAGAGGAAAAGGCAGGAGATTTGGTCTTCTTTGGAACAAGCCTAAATAATATCACCCACGTTGGCCTTGCAGATGGCTACGGCAACATGGTCCATGCCTCATCTCCAAAATACGGCATAATCATAAGCCCAATTAGAAACCCAATCTCTATCAGAAGAATAGTAGAATAAATACAAAAACAGACTTTTGAGTTAACAAAAGTCTGTTTTTATGTGCTTAATTATTTGATTGATCTTGTGAATCGTTACCCATGATTGAATTAATAATATCCCTAAAGAAGGCTATTATCTTATCAAGAAGGCCTGAATCCTTGGCATCTTTGGCGATTTTCTCGATATTTTCCTTATTGTCCTTAGCAAACTTATCTATGGTGTCTTTGTTGTCAGCGTAGAATTTGCTCGCCTTAGATCCTAGGTCCTTTCCTAATTTTAGGAGGTTGTCCCTTACTTCCTTACTATCTATAGCAGAAGTAGATTGGTAGTTATTAAAATAATTTACCAAAAGATTGATATTATTATTTGATAATATATCTCCCATATTTACATTATTTAGGGCATCCTTGATAAAGATTGCAATCTGATCATTTGAAGCTGTTTCGCCGTTTTTTTCCTTATAGTCGGCTAGTCTTTGCTTTACTTCAATTACCGCCTTATCCAAATCTTTTGAATCAAAGCCATCCTTGCCCTCATTTTCCTTGGCTACTTCTATTACAGTTGCTAGCTCTTCTTGGGCAGTCTTTGTTCTTTCGACATCTATGGTCTGGCCGTGATATTCTTCGGATTTGTAGACCCCGACTAGGGCAGATTCTCCTGTAACTGGTTTTGGGCTAGCTACATTTATTTCTGCATCTGTAATGCCTGCTGTGATGGCAGCATTGGTGTATTGGGCCTCTGTGATTTGAGAAATATTGCCTGGAGTCTTGATATTTACCTTAATACCAGATCCCTTAGGAAGCCTTTTTACTGTTACTGATGAAATCATGTTTGAATCAGCTGTACTATAGCCTAGGTATTTTTTAAGGTCGGCTCCATTTACAGTTCCGACATTGTAGTCATCTGTATTTATACCGATGGCATTGTCCACGATTTTTCTTTGTTGGTCATTTAAGGCCACACCGTAGATTATATCGTCGTTTGACTTGTTAAAACTTGTTGCAAAGGCGGTGCTTGTCAAAAATATTGAAAAAGCTGCCACAAGGCCTAAAATTTTCTTTTTCATAATTAAAGTGCCTCGATTTTTTCTATGATTGGGTTAAGAAGAGTATTTTCAATCTCTGTTGCCATACCTTGGTCAATTTTTTCTGCAATTGATGGGTCAATTGGAAGCTTTACTAGGGTGTCTATGTCATATTTTTTGGCTACTTCTTCTATATTGGACTTGCCAAAGATAGCGTGTTCGCTTCCGCAATCTGGGCATTTGAAATAAGACATATTTTCAACTATGCCTAGGATATTTTTACCCATCATCTTAGCCATCTTAATTGATTTTTCAACAACCATTTCCACAAGACCCTGAGGAGTGGCTACTGCTACTACCCCATCAATTGGCAAGGATTGGAAGACTGTAAGTGGTACATCGCCTGTTCCTGGTGGCATATCTACTATTAGATAGTCAATCTCTCCCCAATTTACATCAGTATAAAATTGTTTTAAAACATTTGTTAGAATTGAAGATCTCCACACAACTGGGTCTGTCTTATTTGGCAAAATCATATTTGTAGAAATAAGCCTAATCCCATTATCTGCCTTGGCAGGGCTCATAATTCCTTCCTTAGTTCCTCTAGCTGGCTCATTTATACCAAAAGCCTCTGCTATGGATGGACCTGTGATATCAGCATCAAGGATGCCTACCTTGTGGCCCTTGTTTTGTAAAAGTGTGGCTATTTGGCTAGAAATAGATGATTTACCTACTCCTCCCTTACCACTCATAACAGCAATAATCTTTTTGATCTCAGTACCTGGCTGAGTTTGTATTTTAAACTTATCAAAGTTCATTTTTCTATTTGTCATAAAATTTCCTTTCTTAAACGCAAAAAAGCTTAAAGCTTCATGATTAATTATATTATATCCTCCATTAATTTCCATTAAAATTTTTGTCAGGATTAAAAAAGGGAGCTTGACATTTATATGAATTTAATGTACTATAGTGTAAAGACTTTGAAAAGACGAGTAGTAAGAGAGGAAGATTTAAGAGAGCCCCGCTAGGTGTGAAGGGGTATCGTAGGCTTTTATGAATAAAAACTTGGAGTCTTCTTGGGGATTATGATCCAAGGACGGGTTTTGCACGTTATAGCAAAGGAGTATGTTTGTACTTTCAGAGGTGTGTTTTGTGAAAAATACATAAATTAAGGTGGTAACGCGATTTTCGCCCTTATTATCCAAGACGGATAATAAGGGCTTTTTTGATGGTACAAAAAATTATTATGAAAGGATTTATTATGAAGAGATTTTTCTTATCCTTGCTAGCAGCCATCCTACTTATACCTGTAGGAAATGCTGATGCAAGTGAAGATGTGCTAAGAGTTGGCATGGAGGTTAACTATGCCCCATACAACTTTTCAGAGGTTAATGACAAAAACGGTGGATATCCAGTAGCCAATTCACCTGGAGAATACGCCAACGGCTACGATGTAAAATTTGCAGAAAAAATTGCAGACCACTTGGGCAAAAAGCTTGAGATTTATAAAATCGAATGGGACGGCCTAATTCCAGCCCTAACAAGCGGTAAGATTGACGCAATCCTTGCCGGTATGAGCCCAACAGATGAAAGACGTAAGCAAATCGACTTCTCCCTACCTTATTATAGGGCAAAGATGGTAGTCGTAGTTCCAAAAGATTCAAAATACAAGGATGCTAAGTCTATAAATGACTTTAAGGGAGCTAAGATTACAGGCCAACTTGGTACCTTCCATGCCGACGTGGTCGACCAAATGGAGGGAGTTGACAAGCAAGAGCCAATGGATTCCTTCCCTACAATGATAGCTGCAACCAACGCCGGCACCCTTGATGGCTATGTATCAGAAGAAGCCGGTGCCCAATCAGCTATTTCATCCAATCCAAAGCTAACCTATATCAAATTTGATGATGATAAAAACTTCAAGACATCAGATGATGACACAACAGTAGCAGTAGGCCTTGCCAAGGGCTCTCCAATGACAGAAGAAGTCAATGCCTATCTCAAGGACCTAGACATAGACAAGGTCCAAGATGAAATCATGACCGAAATGGTAAAAATTACCACAGCAGAAGAAGTCCACAAGACCTTCCTTGAGGAAGTGAAGGATATTTGGGACCAATATAAGGACCTCTTCCTAAAGGGTGTTGTAAATACCCTCTTAATCGCTATAATTTCAACAATACTTGGCTTTATCATAGGCCTAGTAGTGGCTGTAATAAGAAGAATAGATGTAAATAAAAAGACCAATCCAATCGGCTTTTATTTTCACAAATTCATCAATGCCCTACTTTCAATCTATGTAGAAGTCTTTAGGGGCACACCAATGATGGTACAATCTGTAATCATCTTCTACGGTCTAAAACAATATTTTGATATAGACCTTTCAACAATGTTTGCAGCCATCCTCATAGTATCAATCAATACGGGTGCCTACCTATCTGAGGTAGTACGTGGTGGAATAAATGCGGTAAATGCCGGCCAATTTGAAGCCTGCAAGGCAATAGGCATGAGCAATTCTCAGGCCATGGTCCACATAATCTTGCCACAGACAATCAAGACAATCTTGCCATCTCTTGGTAATGAATTTGTAATTAACATCAAGGATACTTCAGTCCTAAACGTAATCTCTGTGACAGAATTATTCTTTATGTCAAAATCTGTAGCAGGATCAACCTACCAATACTTCCCAACCTACCTCATAACAGCGGTAATTTACCTTGTACTAACCTTTACAATCACAAGAATCCTACTTCTAATAGAAAGAAGATTTAACGATAGGGACTTTATCCTAGAATCATCAACAGGAGCAACAAATGTCAATAATTCAAGTAAATAATTTAGAGAAAAAATTTGGTGACAACCTAGTCCTAAAGGATATAAACCTAGAAGTCAACAAGGGCGAGGTTGTGACAATAATCGGCTCATCAGGATCTGGTAAGTCCACCCTCCTAAGATGCCTAAACCTCCTAGAAGAGCCTACAAGCGGAGAGATTATCTATGAAGGTTCTAACATCCTCGACCACTCCTTTGACAGGAGAAAGTATAGGAGCCAGGTGGGAATGGTATTTCAAAACTTCAACCTCTTTGCCAACAAAAATATCCTAGAAAATTGCATGATAGGCCAAGAAAAGGTCCTAAAAATAGACAAGGAAAAGGCAAAGGCAACAGCCATGAAATACCTAGCATCTGTAGGCATGGATAAGTATATAAATGCCAAGCCAAGCCAGATATCAGGTGGTCAGCAGCAAAGAGTGGCTATAGCCCGTGCCCTCTGTATGAACCCAGAAATCCTACTTTTCGATGAGCCTACCAGTGCTCTAGACCCAGAAACTGTAGGAGAAGTATTAGATGTAATGACAAGTCTTGCAAAAAGTGGTATGACTATGGTAGTAGTAACTCACGAGATGGATTTTGCAAGAGATGTATCAGATAGGGTTCTCTTTATGGATAAGGGAATCATCCTAGAAGAAGCAAGTGCAAAAGAAATCTTCGAAAATCCTAAAAACGAAAGGACAAAGGAATTCTTGAAGAGATTCTTAGATAATTAGATGAAAAAAATAAGACAAAGATTGATAGATAAGCAGGGATTTGCTTATCTATCTTTTACTAAAAAAAGAAGGGGGAAATATGAATAATACGCTGATTTTGATGGTCCTAAACCTAGTGGGCAAGCTATTTTCCTTCGTCAGGGAAATGATCTTCTCCTTCTTTTATGGGACAAGCGCCATAACAGATGCCTTCAATACATCAACAACGGCAGCAACCCTCATATTTTCAGTCATAACCTACGCCCTATCCAAAACCTATATCCCGACCTATTCCAGGGTCAGCAAGGAAAGAGGTCAGACGGCTGGGGATGAATTTACCAATGACCTATTAAATTTCTCCCTATTTTTGTGCACAGTCATCACCATCCTTGGCCTAGTCTTTGCACCATATGTGGTCAAAATCTTTGCCATAGGCTATGATGGGGACAAATTAAAGATAGCAAGCCTATTTATGAGGGCAGTAATACTTACCATGTACCCAAATATCTATGCAGCCATCTTCTCCTCATACTTGCAAGTCAAGGGAGACTTCATAACCCCAGCCCTTCCCCTCCTCATCCTCAATGTGATCCTAGCTATCACAGTAGCTCTGTCAAAGGGAAATATTTATATAATGGCAGTGGGCATATTTTTAGCCTACTTCCTCCAATTTATAATCTTTCCTACAAGGATAAGGGCGGTAGGCTTTAAGAGAACCAGGGTCAAATTTGAAATATCAGAAGATGTAAGAAGGCTCATAGTCCTATCCATACCTACGATTTTTTCCATGGCAGCAGTCTACATTTCAACCATAGTAGACCAGTCCTTTGCATCCATCGTAGCAAACGATGGCGGGGTGTCAGTTATAAACTACGCCTTAAAAATCCTAAGGATAGTCTCATCGACCTTCATCGTACCCTTCCAAATCACAGCCTATCCTATAGTAGGAAGACTAGCTGCAAATAAGGACCTGGATGGCATGAAAGATATAACATCAAAGACCATGGTCAAAATCATGATCCTTTTCATCCCATCCTTGGTAGGCCTTATGGTCTTATCTAGGCCAATAATATCCTTCGTCTACATGAGAGGGGCCTTCTCCTATGAAGACATGATGAGAACAGCAGACGTCCTCTTTGCCTACACGATTTATCTAATAGGACCAGCCATAGCAGACCTCTTGTACCTATCATTTTTCTCCATGCAAAACACCAAAGTCCCAACCATAATCTCCTTCTGCCAGCTAATCTGCAATGTAATCCTAGATTATATCCTAGGAATGAGATACGGGCTCTTTGGTCTGGCACTAGCCACAACCTTCAGCCAATTTGTCCTAGTAGGCCTTGCAAGTATTATGTATGTCAAATACTTTGGTGGCCTTGATATGAAATATATAATGAAAAATATAGGCAAGATATCTATTGCAGGAGTAGTGCTTGGAATATTTGCTAATTACTTCTACAAAATAAGACCAGGCAATCTCTGGCTCATGGTCACCATAGCCCTAGCAGGAGCTATTTACCTAGCCATAATACTCGCCCTAAGAGTCGATGGAGTAGATGAGATAAAGGAAAAATTTTTGAATAAAGTAAAGAAAAATAAATAAGAAATTTAAAAGCCGCCAGGAAGCGTAATTGATCCTGGCGGCTTTTTTTGTGTTCAAATAAATCTCTTAACCATGTGATTCCTCGTCAAAGCCTAGGGCTTTTCTATCGGAATAACAATATTCTCATCTTCTTAACGTCATTCCGACGAACGCAGTGAGGAGGAATCCCATAAATTCAAATCCCCCTATTTTAAATCTCCCATTCATCAAAGCCCCCAACAAAAAACTGACCCCATCTGGCAGGCACCAGACTGGAGTCAGTAAAAATATTTTTTTATTTCAGACTATTAATTGTTTCCAATTTCTAATCCTTTGTTTTTCTTCCTAGAGTAGTAATATCCGGCTAGTACCATGAAGAACAATCCGATAGCTGTAAATATCGCTGTTCCCACACTCTTTGTGAATGGGTATTCTGCTTTTTTGTTTTCTACTTGGATTGGATTTTTTGAATCATGGTCTGCATAGATTGGTTTATTCTCTGCTAGAGCTTTGACATCTAGCTTATCTCTGACACTATCATCATTTGATTGGTCAAGGACTAATTCAAACAGCTGATCTGCTATGCCTGTATTATTATTATCATCAAGCTTACCAGTAAATTCCATTACTATAGCATCTGTTGTTGTTATTGAACTATTATTTTCATCTTCTTGTCCAAGCATTTCCTTTAGTCCATATCTTGAAGCAGTAAGATTTCCAGCTGTGCCAAAGCTATTTGCGTCAAATTTCTTGTAGTCTGTATCCTTTAAGTTAGCAATAGTTTTGCCGCCATCTTTCTTAAGGATTGCTACATTGACCAATCCACCTATACCAGATTGCTTATTTAGAGCATCTTTGTACTTAGGTGTTATCTTCCAGTCGGTTTCCTTGATACGGATATATGATTGGTTAGATGGAATTTTCATTTCATCGTGTTTAGGATTTATAACAATTCTTTGTTTGAATGTTCCTTTTTCCTTGTCATAAGATATGATCTCACTTGAGATTTGTCCCTTTTCACTTGACTTATGGCTTGCCTTTATTGGGTCTTTTTCAAGAGTTTGAACCTTACCATTTTCTAGTTTGAATTCCCTAATGTTACCAGGAATCTTAGAATAACCATCTGGTGCCTTGGTTTCTACAAGGGCATAGTAGCCATCTTTAGATATTGGAAGTTTGAACTTACCTTTTTCACCTGATGTGACTGTCATGGTTACTTCTTGTTCCATACCATCTACAGTCTTCTTAACTTTTAGAGGTTCATATTTTGTATCAGTTTCTTTTTCCTTGTAATGAACTTCAAATACTGCACCCTTAAGTTTTGTATTATGGTTATTTGCATCAACTTTTTCAAACTCAATTTCCTTATAGTTTACTACATCAATTGGTTCTGCGCTTACAGGTTCTGTTACTGTTTCAGTATTGGCATTTCCTGTTAGAGCGTTTGCTGCCGAGCTTAGTAAAGCTCCCATTGTAGCAACAAGATTCTTAGCTTCTTCAGTTGGTTTTTCACGAACAAGCTTTCTTGTGATTACACCATCTTCCCCTACGGTAAATTCTTGTATATGGCCTTCTATCTTAGCGTAGCCTTCAGGGGCTTGGGTTTCTATTAGGGCATATTTACCAGCTTCTAGTTTTTCATACTTGACTAAGCCGTCTTGTTCAGACGTTCTTTCTGATCCAGTGACTTCAACCCATTTTTTGCCTTCTTCTTGGTCTTTGTAATATTTTACAAGTTTAAACTTAGCTCCCGGAAGAATCTTTCCTTCTTGGTCAATCTTCTTGAAGATTATTTCATTCTTAGGGTTGATTGCATCTATTTCAAGCTTAGCACTTGCTGTGGTCTTGTTTTCAAAGATACGAACTCCATTTGTTCTTTCTACATATGGTTGTTCATATACATTTGTAACATTACCATAGCCATCTTTGATATAAACTTTATTAAATAGTTTTGCATAGGTATCGTAGGATGCAACATCCTTCTTATCTACCTGGCCTGTTACCTTGAGTATCAAGGAGTCATATTGCTTATATGGTCCTAGAGTTATATCGACATTTTCATCAGCTTTTGGTTGGTAATAACCGTACCAGCTGTGCCAGTTGAAGTTGTTGTTTGATTCATCTACTCCAAATGATTCTGGCATATCTCGATTTACAAAATACTGAGTAGTTCCTCTCTGACGAGTATTGTAATCGTAGTAGTTATAACCATTTTGTTTTAAGTTTATAACGTCTACTCTTAGGTTTTTGACATCTTCGCTTGGCTTGTACCTAAATGTTACAGGGTCAGATGAATTATTCATATTCCTATTGATATAGTAGTATTGAACAAATTCTCCACTTTCTCTATCAAAGCTTACTATCTTTGATGTCATATTTAGGTCATAAATCTCTGCCATATTTAGCTCATAGTCTACAGCAATTTTATTTTTATTAGCTTGGCCAATATATTTATTATTTGCTTTATCATATATTCCCATTCCAACTTCTTCATTTTTACTTGAGTTTTGTACCTTATATAGGTTTATATGGGCTGTTATGGTATTTGCAAAATCAGTCTTATTATACTGGTCGGCATAAGATGTGAAGACATAGGTTAGTGTGCCCGCTTCTTTATCATACTTAGCCTTGGCTATTGTACCTACTCCATCTGCGAATAAATCAAGGTTTTGAGATTTTTCTCTCATTATTCCTTCAAGGTCGATGTTGTCGGTCAACTTAATTGTAAAGTAGTCGCCAGCTTTTATTGCTGTGTCATCTGTTATCTTGAAGGTATTTTTAAATTCAAGAGCATGACCCTTGTGTGGGTGAATCTTTGAATTTCCTTCATTTTCTGTTCCATCATTTCCATCTGGTCTTAGAACTGACATAGTTGATGTCATTTCAATACTCTTAGAAATATCTCTATCTCCAACGTCGCTGTCATTGATGTATGGGTCTAGTCCCACACCACCGACTGTGAATCTCCATTTTTTACCCTTGTTTTGATATCCTTTTGGAGCTTTGGTCTCTTCTAGTTCGTATTGACCGATTGGAAGTTGGTCAAAGACTATTTTTCCATCATTACCGGTAGTTTTTGTATAAGTTCCGTCATTTTGCTTTGGATCTTCGTCTTTTTTAATATCTCTACTAATTCTAGTTAGCTTAAACTCTGCTCCTTCAAGTGAGTTATTTGCATCATCTTTCTTAGTAAGGGTTACCTCACCTTTTCCTGGGACTTCGTTGATAATCTTACCCATGTTCTTGGCAGTAGCGCTTGTTACATAGTCGACTAGTCTACCAGATTCTGGGGTGATTGGTTTACCATGTTCATCTTTGAGATCTGGAGCATATTCGAAGATACCATTACCTTCATTATACTCAAGGGTTACAACACCCCTACCTGGTGTGATTTCTCCAGTTTCTTTATTAATATCACCTTTTTCATAGGCAATTGTAAAGTGAAGTACAGGGTCTTTGATTGGTTTGTAGCCTTCTGGAGCCTTTACTTCCATCAGTCTATAACGACCTGGCTTTAGTCCCCTAAATCCGAAGTAACCGTTGAAGGCTGATGCTACAGTTGTACCTGGTATATCTTCATAGGTACCACCTGGTCCACGAACTTGGAGCTTAAAGACTGCACCTTCTAGCCTGTTGTTTGTTACCTCTTGGCTGTTGATGTCTTTTTTTGGATCCTTACGACCGTGCTTAGAGAAGGTAATGTTGAAGGTTTCTTCTTCGTTTATAAACTCAAGACCTTCCCTTGGGATTTCTTGGTGGCCCTTGGAGTTATAAAGAGGGTTTAGGTTTACAGATGTGTCGCCATGGAAGGCTGGGTTATTTGGTAAGGCTGGGTCAATTATACCTGTCTTGTAATCAGTACCTCTTAAATTAACCTCTTTGCCAACAAAGTTAGCATATTTTTTGCCTTCTGGATGCTCTCCAGCCCAAGCATCTGCTATTTTCTTAGCTTCTTCTTTTGATTTGCCAGATGCTACAAGTTTATCTTCATATCTTTGTCTAAGGGCTGCAGCACCACCTTGGTAGGAAGCACCCTTAAAGGCTTTGTAGACAAACTTATTTTGTTCTTTATCAAATACTAATTGCTTAAAGTGTCTTTCTCCCTCATAGAAATCTACGTGAAGGTCAAGCTTTCCTAAGTCTTCTTGTGGGATATTATACTTATCAGTCTTGTCAGACTTGCCTGTGATTATAACATCATCATAGAAGCCTTCTACGTCTACTATATAGACACCCTTGTCTAGGTTTAGTTGGTCTTCGTCAAAGCCCCAGTCAAATTGTCTCCATCTAGCTGTCTTTATCATAGACATGTTATCATTTGAAAGGTCGTAAGTTCTTAAAATCTTATCAAGTGCAGGGTCGTTCATATTAGAGAAATCATCTGGATTTGATAATTTATAAGCTGTGAAATAAGCAGTCTTTACACCATCTTTTATAGTTTCTGGTGGAGCTCCTGGTGTATCTATTTCTTCTCTCTTATACTTCGGTGTAATTTGAAGGTTTAGAGGAGCCTTTCCAGAGTAGGCTCTTGTATCTATATAGATTCTTTGGATATAGGTCTTAGCTTCTGTATCTATAAAGGTTAGCCTTGACTTATACTTGATACCAGCATTATCAGCAGAATATCCTGCATTTGACTTCTTATTATCATTTATAAAGCTTGATGGACTTGCTTCTGGTCCTTGGTATTCGGCATACATTCTTCCGCCATCATCCTTGACCTCAATCTTCCAATCAGCTGTACTTTTCTTATAGCCTGTTGGGGCCTTGTTTTCTTTAAGAACGTAGTAGCCTTTTTGAAGCTTAACTTCATTACCACCAGCATCTTTAAATATTACATCACCCTTTTCATTAGATGTTGCTGTTAGGGTTCCAAAACTTGTGTCGATTTCTGAGTAAGTCGCATCCTTCATCTTATTAAGGGTGAATTTAGCACCTGGAAGTATTTCACCACCTGGAGATCTCTTTAGAATCTTAGGGTTAATACCAGCTTTCTTGTTGGTAATCTTAACAAGCTCTTGAGGTTTATCGCCGTCTTTGATTAGCTTATCCTCTTCTGTTGGGACAAACTTATCAATTGGGTCATCTGACTTACCAACACGAACTTCTTCTGCAACCGGCTCAGTTCTTGATAATTCAACCTTGCTATAGTCAGTAATTATTTCGTTAGCTCCTTTTTTATTTTGAAGAGCTTGTACTACTTCTGCTGGCCAGTCTGCTGGAGCTGTTGCTTCTTGTAACCCTGCTTTTTGAACATTGTAAGTTGCAGTGTATCTAGTCTTAACTTCTCCATCAGAACCTGGCTTGTCTACTTTTCTTTCGCCTGGGAGAAGTGTTTCATCAACTGTAACCTTAGTTTCTTTTTTAAGAATTTCAGTTCTGTCTTCAGACGCTGTTCTTTCTCCTTGAGGTATTGTTACAATTGTACCAGCTATAGTAACTGAATAATCTGGCATTATGAATGAACCCTTACCAGTTACAGGGTCATACTCAACCCCAGATAGAACGTCTCCACCTTGAGATTTTTTCACAGTTACTTCCGTTATTTTGTTTCCTGGTGTAGGTGTAGCAGTAAATGTAACTATGTCTCCTTTGCTAGCTTGTTTACTAGCTTGATATGGAGGGTCTAATGTGACATCCCATCTTGTGTCTCCATTGATACCAATCCAGTATTTTTGTTTTGCCTTAAATGTAGCTTTTACCATTACATTTGATGATGGCATATTAAATGTCATTGAGTTTTTATCAATATCTACATCGCTATTTCCATCATTATAGTAAAGCCTGTCTAGTTCTTCATTAGAATCTAGTGTGACGTTTACTTTTACTTGTGTGCCCGCTGCTACATTTTGGCTTGGACTTGCACTAATCTTTGTATTTTCAGTCCAAACTGTGTAAGTTGATTGTGTGTCATCCTTTGTACCATATTCTATGATTCTTGGTTTTGGATCAACTTTTTCTTTGGTTCTTACAAAGACTGGGTTAGGCTGTTTTACTCCGTCTATATAAGTTACCTTGTAGATATCAATTTGATAACCTTCCTCGCCAGCGAAGACTTGTTTTTCTTCGCCTTTTTTCATGTTGGCGTTTGGTCTACGCTCTGTAGGAATTGGAAGGGTTATTCTTACTTCTTCTTCCTTAACTTCTGTCTTTGGACCTGAAGTTTTGTAGTTAATATCATTTACACTACCATACTTTTGAGCTGCCCAGACTTTTGTACTATCAAATCTAGCATTAGAATAGTAATCCATACCTAGACCAATTTCGCCAGACTTAGGATAGTCATATTCTACTTCTATTACAAAAGGTCTTCTTTCATTCTTGGCTAGTTTAAATTCATATCTTTTAAATTGACCAGATTCGGTCATGTCCTCTGATTTATATCCTAGAGTTTCTGTACCAATATATTTAATGTCATCTATTGTAGATGAACTTGATACTGGTCTTATGCTTAATACTTTAATGTTAGCTTTGTTGCCATAATAGTCTTTAGCGTAAATACTTCTATTTAGTGGTTCTGCGTGGAAATTAAACTTCGCATTACTTAATGCTTGTCCTGACAAATTGACTAAGAAAATTTGTCTATACTTACCTTCAGACTTATTAATCTCAGTTATTTTAGTTTGGTTATCTCTACCATCTGATCTAGTAGTTTTATTTCTAGAGTTATTAGGATCAACAGTTTCCCAACCATTACCAGCTCTTAGAGCATTACCTGCTAGATTATCCCCTATTTCTAAGCCATCTGCGAAGGTGTTTATACTTCTTGCCCTAAAGCTCATTGTAGAGTTTAGGTCTGTTGGTGGGGTTGGTGAGTTTAGTAGGCTATATCCAAGAGACCTTTCCATTAGTCCAGAGTTTGAATATAGGACTGGTTTAGATGTAGGATTTGCATACATTACTGTATCTCTTCCTGAGGCATCTGTATTTCCTACATAGGTTCTAGCGTTTTTGCCTGTAGACCCAGATGTGGCTTCTTCTAATTGAATCTTACTAAAGTCATCATAGGATTCTGCCATCCAGTATGTGTTATAACCATCAAAGTTTACAAAGTCTATTCCAGTTCCGATACTTCCAGAATTACCAAGTGTTGATTCTATGGTAAGGGCGAGTGCTTGTTCTGCTCTATTTGGGATACCTATTGGTGTAATCTTGATTCTTTGTTGGCCATCATTTTTAACATAGACTTCTTTTTCGAAATCAACTTTTTCACCTGGGTCTATTAAATTATCAGGTGTTGAACCTCTGCCTACTTTCACTAATGAAACTATTTGAGTATTAGTTAGGTTTAGTGATCTATCTTCTGGCTGAGAGTGGATTTCGAAGTAGGAGTTTAGAAGTGCTTCGGGCTGTTTATTTATTATGAAAACTTGCTTAAACTTGTTTTCTTTTTTATTTACTTCGGTAATCCTTGTATCAAGTCTATTTGCAACTGGTGTTCCTTGGACTTGAGAATTTGCTTCTTTCTTTCCACTTGTACCAGCTTTTACCTTTTGCCAAGTTGCCCCTTGGTCTGGGACTGTTGATCCTGGGTTATTATCCTTTATATAGATTTTTCCATCTTTGGTTACTGTTACTGTCCAATCGGTGTTGGATTTCTCATAACCTTGTGGGGCTCCTGATTCTGTTAGCTTGTAGATACCTGGTACTAGGTTGTCAAATTTGACAATTCCGCCTGTGCCAGATTTCTTCCAAACTTCCTTGCCTAGGTCCTCATCAGTTATCTTTGGTCCTTGGAGTTTGAATGTTGCCCCTGTTATACCATCTGTTTCTTTGTCTGCGTCTACCTTTGTGAAGGAGAATTCTTGGACAATCTTTTCGTTACTAACATCTAGTGATCCTTCCGATATATAGGCTCCCTTGATGTTTCCAGCTTCACCTTTTGTTACTACAGGTTCTCCTTCTACAATTTGACTTGCACTTTCGTAGTAATCAGATTTCCAGAATAGTCCCTTATTTGTTTGAAGGTCCATTCCTGTACCTACTCCAGCGTTTTCTGATGTGTATGGTACTTTGACATCTATTACAATAGGTTTTGTAATTTGTCTATCTTTGAAATCTAAATATAGTCTGTTATCACCTGATATGACTCTTTTCTCTGTCCTAACTTCATCTGTAATATCTGTCAAACTGTAGTTTTCAAGTCTGATATCTTGTACCTTTCCATCAACAGCATTATTAAGTTCAAATATCTTGTAGACTCCATTGCCTGCATACCAATCCATGTTATTATACCAAGGTTTTTCCCTGTGAATTGATGCATGGTTAAGTGTTATTGTATCTGCTTCTGGGTTTATTACATATCTTTGGATAACATATTTGTTGTTAGGGTCTTTGGTATTTTTACCAACAATTCTTGTACCGAGTTTAAATGGTACTGGCCAGTTGTTGTAGTAACCTGTTTGTCTATTATCTCCTAGATTACAACTATCAATTGGTCTTTTGTCAACATTTACCCATTTTGTTCCATCTTCTCCTAGGATTGACTTATTTACATCTGGGTCAGTTCCTGTTTCAGGTCCCTTTACATAGTTGTAGACTCTGGCTTTATTGTCAGAACCTATTTCTATTACCCATTTTTTGTCAAGTTTTTTGAAACCAGCTGGGGCAGATTCTTCTTCTAATAAATAAGTTCCTTTTTCAAGTTTTTTATCAAATGAAACTACACCGTTTTTATCAGATGTACCTGTGGTAACTTCTGTGTCATCAGTTGTTGTTATCTTAAATTTCGCTCCTTGGAGTGGAACATTTTCATTGTCTTTCTTATAGACTGTAAATTTTGTAGCAACTGGCTTATTTGTAACTGGTAATTCAATAGTGTCTTTTCCAACTAGGGTATCTCCTGTTGAGCCTAGACCTATTTCTATTATTGTTACATAACCGTCTATACCGACGTTTACTCTCCAAGTCTTGTCAGATTTGATATGTTCTGCCGGAGCATTTTCTTCCTTAAGAGTATAGATACCTGGCTTTAGATTAGAAAAATCAACTATACCATCTTGACCAGAAGATCTATAAATCACATTGTTGTTTTTATCTGTCAAGCTAAAGGTTGCGCCTTGTAGGGTCTTGGTCCTATCAGATTCATCAAGTTTTTTGATCTTAAATGATCCTGGCACATACTTTTTATTTATAAGTGCTACCTTTTGACTGTAGAATTTTGGTATCTCGCCGCCTGCCTGGTCACCTGTTGCCTTATTGTAGTTGGCTCTGGTGATAAAGGATGACTTAAAGTCATTGTTTGTCATACAGAAGACTCTCCAGAGGTTGTTGAAGTTATACAAGTTATCAATCTTGAAGGTCTGCTCTATGATATAACCATCCTTGCTCTTATCATCAATTGCTGGCATCTTGATTTTTAGTGGAGCATTTTTTGTGATTACTCCCCATTCTTGGATTTGGCCTGGGTCGTAGTTTAGGGTGATTGATCCTTGTCTATCATTATTTACAGCATATCTTGGGTCAATTGCCTTTGAATATACCAAGTTGTACTTGGCAGGGTCTTGACTTGGCCTTACACCGTAGGATAGAGGCATATTTAGGTTGACTTTTTTATCAAAATTACCTGCCTTTATGGTCGTCATATATGGTGATGTACGATAAATCTTAACATCTCTTAGGGAGAAGGCTGGTTTGTTACCATTACCTTCCCATGTAAAGAAGTTCTTAGTTGCTCCCTGGTAGTTAGTTGATAGCCAGTTAAATTTAAGCTCTTTTTGGCCTGTTGTTCTAACATGAACTGGGTTGTAGTAGGCGAGTACTGCTACATACCAGTCTCCCTTATCATCTTGGTATACATCCCTAAAGTAGTAGGATTGTGGTACTTGGGCATTTTTACCATCGTAGTCGTATTGCTCGTAGTCTGCTGGTATATCCACTTTTATTTTTTGTTGACCAGTAATTCCTGTTTGACCTGGTGCTACAGTTACTGTAAATGGATAGGTTCCATCATTTTGAGCATAGTATTTAGATGGGATAATACCCTTAAGTTCAATTTTTGCCTGTGTCTTTCCTCCTATTGACTTATCGTTAAATACATAGGTCAATTTGTTGGTTGTGTAGTCAAAGTATGGATCTGCTACATCGACTCCACCTATATTTAGTTTTGGAAATTCTCCAAAGTATTGGGTAAAGTCTAAGTTTTTATCAAATTGGATAGAAAATCTTTGGCCTGGTGATGACTGTTCAAGGTCTATTGTAGCATTATACTTAAGAGACTCTAGCCTATAGGCTTCCCATACTTGTGGCCTAACACCTATATCTCCTGAGTCACCTTCGTTTATAACTAAAGATTGTTTTACAACATTTATCTTGGCAGTAGCTTCTTCTTGTGCTTGCTCTTCATCTGTTATCAAGTAGTCTTCACCATTTACTGGTGAGCCTTGCCCATCTTTAAATTTAGGCTTGTAGGTTACTTGCTTAGAATCATCTACTGTCACTTCAAATATAACGTCAGATTTGACATAGCCATCTGGTGCAGAAATTTCTTCTATGGTGTATTTTCCTTCTGGAAGTTTTCCAAAGGATGCGAGACCTGCGTTTTGGCCTTTCTCATCAGCAGCTTGTGATGTTACTGTAGAAATCACTTCGCCGTTTTCATCTTTTATTTCAAAGGTTGCTCCGACAATTGGATTATCTTTTTTGTCAATTTTTCTGATTTCTACTGGACGAGTTTCAAAGGCTTCATTTTTTACTGTAATAGTTGTACCCTTTGATGCTTGTGCTGTTGATGTTGGCATAACAGTTTGGTTTTGTAGCTTAGCGTTGTTTCCAGTCTCTTTACTAGTTAGCCAGTCATAGGTTAGGGTATTTGCACCGCCACCTAAAGGTTTTGATTTTGCTACAACTAAGAATCCCCAATCATTTGCAAATCTTTCTTTAGGCAAGGTGATCTCGTATCCAACTTGACCTGTAAATGGATCTTTAATATTTTGGGTACCCCTGATTACTCTATTATTATTAGGTGCGTTTAAGACACTTGCTCCAAGCTGATTTATTAGGTTTTGATCAACTGTCTGTTGGATCATGGCTGTTCTTACAGGACCCCTATAATAGTCAGGGATTACGTCATAGACCTTTACGTCATCTAGGTTTTGTATTTCACCACCATTTACCCTTAGGCTAAGTCTGGTGTCCCTATTTGTAGACCCACCAGATCTTGCTTCATTAGCTTTTAGGAAGATATAGGTTGTAACATTGCCATTTTTATCTTTTGTTGCATATTGCATGGCATTCATGTAGTCAGGCCAATTCGGATCTGCTACTGTTACTGTTGGATTATTTCCTACTGACAATTCGGCATTGGAACCGCTTGTAGATATTCTTCCCGCATCATCTACGCTTACAGTAGTTTTTTCTTGATTAAGCTTGTAGCCTTTTGGAGCCTTAGTTTCAAAAAGAGTGTAGGTTCCAGGGGAAATGTTCGAAAATTGTGCCTGACCGTCCTTATCTGTCACAACTTCTGCCTCACCTTGACCTAGGAGCTTAAAGTATGCTCCTGGTAGAGGATTTCCTTTTTCATCCTTTTTTATAAGGGTAAAGTTTGCAAATTTCGGTATTTTTTGTACTGTTGCCTTGTTGTGGATGTAATATCCTTTTTTGTTAAAGTCATAAAAATTATTATTTTCATAATAATTTATTGTGTTTCCACTAGAATCAGTGTTGGTTGTTGGAAAGTCTTGTTTGATTTTTATATCATTTTTAGAAAACTCACCACCATCAGAAATATTCCACACTTTTACATCTGGTATGGTTACATTTCTAGTAGCTGGGTCTGGGTTAGCTTCTTTTGATTCTTCAAATTTAGCTTCTCCGATTTCATTCCCTGATCCGTCCACTGCCTTTAATGTCATTTCAGGCATTTTTAGACCCTTATCAAGGTTCCAATTTTGTTCTACACTTACATCTTGGTATTTGGAAATAGCTACTCCTGCTAAGCTAAGGGGTTCTTTTGAATTTTGATCTTTAATTTTAGTATCGTATTGATATGCAACTATAGTACCCACAGCTTGTTTCTTTGATGGAGAGTGCTTTGCCTCTGGAAATCCATTTGAATAACCTTTAGGGGATACATCTTTCATAATACCAGTCTCAGCATCTATTTCATAAATACCAATTTTTCCATTTGCAGGGTCATTATATTTTTGATTTCCACCGAGAGTTCTTGTTTCAAGAGGTAGGCCTTCATTTACATCACCAGTTGATACTGCATCTGTTACTGTCCATCTAGCAGCATCTTCTGCTGTAAATTCACCTAGGATTGTTGTCCTGTTGTTCATACCTGCTCTTGTAGGTGTGGCATCTTTGACCTTATCTAATGGCCAGCCGTCTACTACAAATCTTTTTGCACCTACTTTAGGCTTACCTTCCTTGTCCTTCTTATTGGTAAGGATGACAGAAATATCCATCATGTACTTTTCTTGCATACCTTCGACTGGTGTGTAGAGATTGTAGGTGATTTCTCTTGTACCTGTTGGAGCATGGTGTTTGGAATCGTGGATACCAAAAGCTCCCTTAATTGGGTTGTCTTTTAAATCTACTTTTGTGTCATTGCTTTTGATATCTCCAAGCCCTGATCCTTTGACTGTAGTAAAGTTTGTCTTCAAACCCAAAGTTGCTAGGTCTGTGTCTGATGATATTCTTATAGTCCAGTTGTAACCTTGAAGTTCTCCATCTTTTACTACTGGGTTTGCATATGCATCCATGTCTACCTTGTAGTTTGAATCAGCTGCTTCGATGATTTGTGTTACATCTTTCCTGCCTGGTTCTATGATTGAACCAGCTGGATTACCATTTACATCTACCTTTTGTGGCAAAAGGTCTTTTGGTGGATTGATTAGTCCTAGGCCTGATACCTTGTTTATAACTGTAAAGTTCCCATCTTTATCAAGTTCTACATTTTCTGCGTTGTAATCTACAGGGATGTTTAATGAAACTTGGATATTGTTAGGAATATTTTTTGTTAGTGTGTAGGTTATAATGTTATCTTTTCCATCATATTCTGGCGTCGCTATAACTTCTCCCTTATATTTTATAGGTTCAAGTTTTGTACCTTGTTTTACTGTTAATTCTTTATCCAAATGTATTTTAAAGAATTGTCCTTTTTGAATAGGTCCATTAGCAATTGAGGTATCGAACCTTGTCAAAATATGGAATTTCTTGCCTTCTAGGTTAAGTTTAGGTGAGTCTGTGTCTGCAAAGATATGTGGTCTGAAGTTATTGTTTCTATCTTTTTCTACTAGGGCTTCTATGGCAGCGTTGTTGTTTTCCATTAGTCTCGCTTGGTCAGCTCTTGAGAGTTTGTATTTTTTCTCAAAGCTATTTAGGAGATTTTAGATTTCTTCGATGCCATTTTTATCATCGGCGAGTGCCGCCTTTAGTTCCTTATCTGCCTTGGCTAGGTCACTTTGGCCAAATAGGCCCTTGATGCCTTCGATTAGGCTGGCTTTTGTCTCTTCATTCTTGGCAGCTTCTTTTAGCTTGGCTAGGTCTTTTTTGTAGGCCTTTAGTGCTTGGTCTTTATCTGTTCTTTCTTTTGATGGTTTGGAAGATGTATTGTCTGTAGGTGCTTGTTTTGGTGTTTCTTTTGTTTGATCCTTAGCATCTTCTTTAGGCTCTACTTTTTTGTTTTCTAGCTTATTTTCTACTTGGGCCTTTTGTTTGCTTTCCTTATCTACTGGCTCTTTTTTACTTGCTTCTTTATTTTCTGGATAGGCATAGGTGATTATTTCATCGTAGTTTAGGTTGGCTGCCTTATTTTTTTCTTTGTTTACTCCAGATAGGATTGATTCAAGGTAAATTTTTAGGTCAGTTTTTTCGATATTGTATTTTTCTGCTAGGGCCTTGGTGTAGTCTTTTAGCTCTCTGTCTGTAATCTTTCCATCATTGTATAAGTCAAGATTACTAGCAAGTTTTTCTATTGCAGTTTCTAATTCTTGTGTAAGTTTGCCTTGGCCAGATAGTCTAGTGATTAGGCTGTCTTTGTTTAGGGCTAGGGCTGAAATTTTCTTCTCGTCTTTTTTGTCTTTTTCTATAACTTGGATATCATTACCAGATGAATCCTTGGCTGTGATTTGTGTTTGAGTTTTATTTTCTTCTTTTTTCTCTACTTGTTTTTTATTGTCGTCTTCATTTTTTGTTGTGACCTTTGCATCTTTGTGGGTGTGGTCATCTAACTTATCTTCCCCGCCTTCTTCATCGTCGTCGTTAGAAGTTTCTTTATTTCCTTCTATATATATAGGGTTTTTGACTTGTCTATTATTTAGATGATAAGATTTGACATTTGTGTTTTTCTTATCTACCCTTGTTGATAGGCTTAGCTTGGCTATGTAGCCAGCTGGGATTTCAAATTCTACCTTGTTTGCAAATGGGATTGCTTGTGAGAATTCCTTTTTTAAGACGAATCCTTCTTTGGTGTTTTCAAAGTAGTCTAGGTTTATTTTGGTATTTTTAGTATCTTGCTTATCATCTAGCTTTAGATCATAGCTAATCTTTTCAGATTCATTTTTGCTATTTACTAGATAATCTGTCCAGACTATGGTGTCTGCACTTTGCAAGAAGCTTAAGAATTCGCCAGATTTGATTTCTCCTCTTAGGTTCCCGCTAGGGTCTTTGTTTAAATCTAGGCTTATGATTTCTTTGTCTTGATTTTCTTCTCTTACAGTCTCTTTATTTGTGATGAGTCTGTAGTTAAGGTCTGCCTTATTTTCTCCATCATCAAGACCGATTAAGGTCTCATAGGTCCTGGCATCTTTTGCCTTTCTAACATTTGCTTCCACTTCCATGATTATTTCGTCATAGGCTTTGGTGTCCACTATTAGGCTTGATATCTCGCCTTTGTTAGACCTTTCTTTGATGTCTATATCAGCTAGCTTGTTTTCAATCTTAGCCTTGGCCGATTTAACCTTGATGTCTGTGATATTTGAGTTTGGATTTGGGGTAAATTTTAGGCTTAGGTCCTTATCACTTGTATCTTTGTGCTTGTTTGAGATTGTAACCTGATAGGATATCTTTTCTAAGTCATCAGCTAAGCTTGCTCTAGCTTGCAATATGTAAGCATCAGTTTCTAGCTTGTCCGTGTTGTCTGACTGTCCTGTCTGGTGTATTTCTTCATTAGGTTTTTCATTTAGGCCCATTATTGACGTGGCCTTGTCGTAGGTCTTCGTTTCTTCGCCTGCTGCTATAACCCCTGTCGGAAATGACATGGATATGGCTATGACTAGGGCGAAGGTTTTTCTAGCAAATGTGCTAAGCTTTCCTTTCATAAAACCCTCCCTTCCTTGATAAGACTTCTTGTCTATAAAAATAATTTCTAATAAATTGTTCTTTGAGTTTTATCACAAAACACTCCTTTTACATCTATATATATTCCTTATATTTAAAATCATATTATCTTACACTTATTATATAATTTTTAGGCTCTTTAATCAAGGGAAAAGCGTTTATTTCAACATCTTTCACATGCCTTATTAGTTTGGTATCAGCCTAAATTTTATTGACTTTTATCTAAGTGTTTTTTACAAGACAAAGCTAGGGATCCTCGTAAGCTACTTACTTACGAACATCCCTAGGCATAAATCTAGCTAAATTTATTTAAAAACCTGCTTGATAGAATCCATGTCTTCTTCATTTTTAAATATTTCTTAACTTATATTTTATCACATCTTAGGTGTAAAACAAAACGTATTTTATTATTATTTATTAAATAACCAATAAACATAAATTTATTTTATCATTTTTTTACAATTGACAAAGAAAAAACGGCCTTCATTTTTGAAAACCGTTTTTAAATCTTATTTATCTTTTAGGGAGTGTATGCAGTCGACAAATTTTTTGGCTATATTTTGTGGCCTGGTTATGGCTCCACCTACCACTACTGTGAGGGCTCCTAATTCTAAAACTCTCTTGGCCTTTTCCGGTGTGTCGATGTTACCTTCTGCTATTACCGGATGGTCGCAAGCCTTGATGATTTCCCTTAGGATCTTAAAGTCATCTACTTCTATCTTGTGGCCCTTTGATTGTGGGGTGTAGCCTACCATGGTGGTGCCTATATAGTCAAAACCAAGTGAATCTGCGTGGATTGCTTCTTCGATGGTTGAGCAGTCTGCCATTAGCCTTATGTTTGGGTATTTGGCTCTTATTTCCTTATAGAAAACATCTAGACCATCGTGGTTTGGTCTTTTGGCATTGCTGGCATCTGTAGCTATAATTTCTACACCAGAAGCCACAAGCTTGTCTATTTCATCCATGGTTGGTGTTATATAAATCTCGCTATTGTCATAGTCTTTTTTGATTATACCAATTATTGGTAGGTCGACATTTTTCCTGATTTCTGCTATGTCTTCTACAGTATTGGCCCTTATACCACAGGCTCCTGCCATTTTTGCTGCTAGGGCCATCCTGCCCATTATAAATGAAGAGTGGAGGGGTTCATCTTCTAGGGCCTGGCAGGATACTATTAGACCATTTTTTAATCTATCATTAATTTCCATCGTCCTTCTCCTTTATTAATTTTAACATTTCATTAACTGATTGCATGTAGACCTCTCCTGAGGTAAGACGTCTGTCGTAGAGTTTTTTAAAGAGTATATCTAGCATTATCATGGTAGGAAATTGGGGTGAGATGATGTTTGAATATTCTAGGTTTTGCTTGTGGGCTACTAGGATTACAAAATCAAAATACTGGTCCCATTTTTCACTATCATTTGCTACAAAAAGTACTGTTTTGCAACCCTTCTCTCCCGCCTTCTTTAGGCCATCTATTACCTCTATGGACTTGCCTGAATAGGAGATGCCCATGACTAGAGAGTCTCTTTTTAGCCTTACTGAATTTAATAAGAGCATATGGGTATCTGTGATAGCTTCTGCATCTAGACCCAGCCTTATGAGTCTTTGGGCAAATTCTGTGGCCAAATAGCCTGATGAGCCTACACCGTAGATGTAGATTCTGTCGACATTTAGCATGGCTTCGGCTAGCTTTTCATAGTCCTTGTAATTGTAGAGGTTATAGGATTTAAGCAAGATTTCCCTGTAGGAATCAAATACAGGAAGGCCTATGTCCTTTTTCCTCTTAAAATTGCTCTGTCTAGATGACTGGTACTTATAGACAAACTCCCTATAGCCAGAAAGGTTGAGCTTTTTGGCAAAACGGGTGAGGGCTGCCTCAGAGATAAAAAGCTTGTTTGAGACTGTCTTGCTTGTTAAGTCTGTGTCTTCTGTTTCTAGGAAATATTCTGCTATTATCTTTTCTACTTCAGTTAATTCTTCATACTTCGATTCAATTAGAGGGAGTATTGATTCATAATTTTCATTCATTTGATTTTTCAAATAAGCTGTAGGCCCCGTAAAGCCCTGACTTATTGCCTAGGGCTGTAGCCTTTATTTCTGTGGAAGCGGAGATATTTTCTGGCACAAGGGCCCTTATCTTTTCAATAATTGGGTCGAGGAATTTCTCTTTTTGCTCGCTTATTCCTCCACCAATTATGATCACTTCTGGGTTTACTATGAGCATGATATTTGCAATACCCCTTGCGAGTATTTTTGTCATGTCATCGACTAATTTTATTGCATCAGGGTCAGACTTATCTAAGGCATGAAATATTTCCTTGCCATTGTTTAGGTTTTTGTCTGGGTAGAGGGTCTGGGCCTTTTTAACTAGGGCGCTGGTTGAGGCTAGGGCTTCAAACTTATCAGTTTCAAATGGCATGTAGCCAATTTCTCCTGCATGACCACTTGCACCCCTGTGGATTTTTCCATCTAGGATTAGGGCGCCTCCTATGCCTGTTCCTACTGTAAGGACGAAAGCTGAATTATAGCCCTTGCCAGCTCCATAGGATAGCTCGCCCATAGCTGCTGCCTTTACATCATTTTCTACTACAGCCGGGATGTTTAGAGCATCTCTTAACTCCTTTTTCCAATCAAAACCTTTGTAGTTTTTGAAGGTTGGCCCGTGGCCTGCTATGATTCCTGTCTTGTAGTCAACCATGCCTGCTGTAGAAATGGCAACCCCTTCTACCTTGTATTCTGGATTTAGGTCTTTAATGAGTTTTAGGACATCTTCTTTGATATCAGGGGCATTTGTGCCTGCCTTTGATGGGAAATTTGGAAGGTCTTTTTCAAAATCTTCCCCCTTAAGCATGGCCTTGATCTCTGTGCCCCCTATGTCTAGGCAAAGTACTGGCATCTTAATATTTCTCTCTTAGCTTATCTATTACATAGATATCTTTCATCTCGTATTTGTTAGCCAATTCTACTAGACCCTTGGCAAGTTTTACCTGGTCATCCCCGTAGAAGTTAATGAATGGTCTTCTAGCATATCCTGCATTTATACCTGCTTCTCTTAGGACAGCCTTGATACCTGCTACCATGTTACCACCTGCTACTAGGTAGTTTATTATCCTTACTGCGTTTTTTTGAAGGTCGTAAGCCTTTTTGACTTCGTTATTAGCTATAGCCTCATTTATTTGGATGAATAAATCTGGGATTAGGTTATAAAATGATCCTACTATACCATCTACACCTATTAGTAGGTTTGAGCTTGCCAGCTCATCTGCTCCACCATAGACCATGAAGTCTTCCCCACAAGCTTCCTTGATAGCTGGGATTTGGTAAATGTCTGAATTTGTGTATTTTACACCCTTGATATTTTCTATTTGGGATAGGTCTTTGATCATGTCTGCACTCATCATGCCTGCTAATGGGACATTGTAGATTACCATTGGAATATCAACAGCTTCTGCTATATCCTTGTAGTAGTCATAGATTTGCTCGCTATTAAATCTCCAATAAAAAGGTGGGACTGATGAAATAGCTGTGGCTCCAGCTTCTTCAGCTGCTTTTGCTAGGTCGATTGATTTTTTAGTTCCTATATCGCCTATATGAACTACAACTGGCACCTTTCCCTTTGCTACTTCTATTACAGCCTGAGATGATTTTTCCCTTTCTTCAGCACTCATCAAGAAGCCTTCTCCGGTTGATCCTGTTAAATATAGGCCGCCTATGTCAAATTTTAAAAGAAATTCTGTAAATTCTTTTGTAGCTTCTAGGTCTAGGTTTTCATTTTCATCAAATATTGATAGGGAAGCTGGTATTACTCCCCTAAAGTCTTTTAGTGTAAATTCGCTCATAATTTTCTCCTCTAATTTTTCTTGCTATAAAGGTGGCAAGCTACCTCGTGGTCTTCGTCTATTAGGACTCTTTCTGGGATTTCACTCTTACAAATATCCATGCACTTGCTGCATCTATTGTGGAATGGGCAGCCAGCTGGCTTATGGATTGGACTTGGCACATCCCCTTCTAGGACAATCCTTTTTGAATCAGCTCCCACTACTGGTATTGGGACAGCTGATAGGAGGGCCTGGGTATAAGGATGGGCTGGGTTTTTGTTAATCTTCTCGCTGGTAGATATTTCCATGATATTGCCTAGGTACATTACTATTATTCTATCAGAAATATATTCTACTACCGAAAGGTCATGGGCTATGAAAATATAGGTTAGGTCAAGCTCTTTTTGGATGCCTTGGAGTAGGTTTATTACCTGGGCCTGGATTGATACGTCTAGGGCTGATACCGGCTCATCCAGGATTACTACTTCTGGGGACACGCAGAGGGCCCTGGCTATACATAGCCTTTGCCTTTGACCACCTGAAAACTCGTGTGGGTAGCGGTACATATAATCAGGTCTTAGGTTTACTCTCTTTAGCCTATCTTCTATGACCATGTCTATATCCTTTTTCTGGTTGACCCCGTGGGCAACTAGGGGCGCCTTGAAGGAATCATAGATTTTTTTCATTGGGTTAAGGGCTGAATATGGGTCTTGGAAGACCATTTGCACTTCTTTTCTAAAATCAAAGAGCTCTTCTTTATTAAATTTGGTTACATCTGTCATCTTGCCGTGAAGATTGTATAAAACTTCGCCACCGGTTGGGTTTTCTAGTCTCATTATAGACTTGCCAAGGGTTGTCTTTCCACAACCAGATTCACCTACAACACCGACTGTCTCTCCACGTCTGACTTTAAATGATACCCCATCAACCGCCTTGACAGCTCCTGTTTGCTTTTTGAAAAAAGTGCCTTCATAGATTGGAAAATGGGTCTCTAGGTTTTTGACATCAAAGACAATTGTATCTTTTATTTCGTTTCTTACTAATAGGTCGTCATTTTTTTCTATTATTTTCTCATCTACTTTCATCTACGACCTCCTTTTCTCCTTCTAATAGGAGACATCTGGCTGTGTGGTTACCTTCTACTCTAAATAGTGGAATATCCTTATTTAGGCATTCTTCTGTGGCATAAGCACATCTATTTGCAAACTCGCAGCCCTTTACATAATTGGCTGGGTCTGGGGTTTCGCCTGGTATGGTTGATAGCTTCTTATTCCTATCCATGCCTGGTACTGGAACAGATTTTAATAAAAGCTTGGTGTAAGGATGGGTAGGAGAATTAAAAACATCTGCCACTTCCCCATATTCTATAACTCTTCCCATATACATGACTGCAACCTGGTTGGCAACTTCTGCTACAAGGCCCATGTTATGGGTTATAAGGATTACTGACTTGCCTTCCTTATCTCTTAAGTCCTTCATAAGATCCATGATTTGGGCTTGGATTGTAACATCAAGGGCTGTGGTTGGCTCATCGGCTATTAAAAGGTTTGGGTTATTTACCATGGCTATGGCAATCATTACCCTTTGTTTCATACCACCAGAAAATTGGTGAGGGTAATTATCAAATCTTGATTCTGCTTCAGGTATGCCAAGCTTTTTAAGCATTTCTATGCCGATTTGTCTGGCTTCTTTTTTGGAAATCTTCCTATGCTCTAGGATATTTTCTAGGATTTGGTCGCCTACCGTGTAAACTGGGTTTAGGGATTGCATCGGGTCTTGGAAAATCATTCCGATTTCCTTACCCCTAAGCTCTCTCATCTTTTTTCCGTAGGCTTTTTCCTTTAATATATCGACAATCTTACCATCTTCCTTAAAAAATTCTGAGCTTCCTGAGCTTATCCTTGCTGTCTTTGGCAAGAGTTTGACCATGGAATTGACTGTGACTGATTTGCCGCAGCCAGATTCGCCTACTATTGATAAAATCTGACCCTTTTTAACATCTAGGCTTACGTTTTTTACTATTCTGTTGTATCTCTTTCCTACCTTAAATTCTGTGGATAGGTTTCTTAATTTGATTATATTGTCCATATTTCACCTAATTTCTTGGGTCTAGAGCATCTCTTAGGCCATCGCCCAAAAAGTTGATACTCATTACAAATAGGGATATAAATAGGCCTGGTATTATCCATTGCCACTTATACATTTGGATGACTGTTATTGACTTGGCCGCATTTATTATTGTTCCCCAAGTTGGTACATTAGTTGGAACACCTAGTCCTAGGAAGGATAGGCCTGTTTCTTGGAGTATAAAATAGGCTATGTTTATGGTTGTTGCTACTATTATTGGGCTTAGGGTGTTTGGCAAGATGTCCCTAAACATAATAGCAAAGTCTGATATACCAAAGGCCTTGTTGACATCTACATAGGTTTCTTCTCTTAATCTTAAAACTTCATTTCTTACTATCCTAAAGACTGTCATCCAGCCTATGAGGGTGAAAACTAGGATCATATTTGATACTGAAGGGCCAAGGATGGTTACAAGGACCATGACAAGGATTATCATAGGAAATGATTGTAAGACTTCTGATATTCTTATGAGGATGACATCAATTAGACCGCCAAAATATCCAGCTATTAGGCCAAAGATTGTGCCTATGATGGATGTGGTAAGGGCTGATGATATACCGATTAGGATTGAAATCCTTCCACCATAAAGGAGCCTTGAGTATAGGTCACGTCCTGTGGAATCTGTCCCAAATAGGTGGCCATTGCCTGGGGCTTGGTTAAGTTTTCCCATATCTATTTGGTTTGGATCATGGCTGGCAAGTAGGGGTGCAAAGATTGCTGATAAGATCATTAGCAAGACTATCACAAGCCCTACTATTGCCAATTTATTTGATAAAAATTTTTGCAAAGACCTCTTTGCCAAGGATGACTTTTTTTCTTTTTTCTCTACTAGATTTATTTCTGTCATAATTTCACCTACAATCTTATTCTTGGGTCAAGAATCGCACTTAGGACATCTACCATGAAGGAGATTACAAGCATAACTGTGGCTATGAGTAGGGTTGTGACCATAATTATAGGATAGTCACCGCTTGTAACAGCTCCCATGAGGGTTGAGCCTATGCCTGGCCAGTTAAATACTGATTCTATTACTACAGAACCTCCTATAAGGCCCGGAATCCTAAGCATGATTGTGACTAGGATTGGTCCCATAGAGTTTCTGAAGGCGTGTTTCAAATAAACCTTCCATTCAGGTATGCCCTTGCTTCTAGCTGTTTTGATATATTCTTGGTTCATTACTCCAAGCATGGAGTTTCTTGTGTACCTTAATACTGTTGCAATCATAGCTATGGATAGGGCTAAAGCTGGTAGGACTAAGTTTTTGCTCTTATCCCAAAAGCTTGTCATACCAAATATATTTCTTCCCCCAACTGGGAACCATCCGAGTGATAGGGCAAAGACAGATATGAGAACTATACCAAATAAAAATTCTGGTATGGATTGGCCGATTACACCTATAACCCTTGCTATATAGTCAATTGGACCATTTTGGTTGACTGCTGATAGGATTCCTAAAACTATACCTAGGATTGATGATATTATTAGGGCTGCTAGGGCAAGCTCTACAGTTGCTGGTAGCTTTTGAGCGAGGATGTCTTTTATTGGTTGTCCATTTATTATAGAATAGCCAAAGTCCCCCTTAACTACCTGGCCGATCCACCTGCCATATTGGATTAGGATTGGATCATCTAGGCCATATCTTGCTCTTAGCTCTGCTATCATCTGTGGATCTCTAGCTGAGCCTGGTGGCAAGAGGTAGTTGATAGGGTCTATTGGCATAGCCTGGAGGGCAACAAATATTAGAAAAGAAATTACTACAAGCATTGGTATCATTTGTATTAATTTCTTTAGTATGTATTTAAAAATATTGCCATTTTTCATTTATTTTCTCCTTAAAGCGCAATTTTTCAAAATTTAAGGGGCAACAGTTGTCGCCCCTAATTGAATAACTATTTAAGCTCCCAATTTTCAAATCCGATGTCTGCTGCAAACCATGGATTTGTAAACTTAGCTCCGTTAGTATTTACATTGTCTGTATTTACTAATATTTCATTTTTAAGCATGAAGACTACTTCTTTTGATAGGTCTTCTGATTCGATTTTTTGAAGTTCTTTTAGGATTTCTGCTCTCTTTGTCTTGTCAGTTTCTTGAAGGAGGTCAGAATATAGACCTTCGTATTTTTTACCAACTTCTTCACCAAATACTCTTACTAGGTTGTTATTGGCTGGAACATATTCTCCGTACCATTCTTCATAACCAAATGCTGATAGGCCTTTTAGGGCTATGTCGTAGTTTCTTAGTTCCATAAGTTCTTGAGTAGCATCTCCTGCAAATTTTTGTACGTTTACTGGGATTCCAACATCTTGTAGGTTTTGAGCTATAGAGTTATAGAGGTCTACTGATGATTGGTCAGCCATATAGTATCTAAATTCTAGTGGTTGATCTGCTTTGTAGCCGATTTCTTTTAGAAGCTCTTTAGCTTTTTCTGGATTGTAAGCGTATTTTTCAGCTTCTTCGTTTTTGTTATCAGCATCTTTTGCTGGTACACCGAAGGTTGATACTTCTGCAAGACCTGGGAAGAGGCTCTTGGTTAGGTTTTCTCTATCTATAGCGTAATAGATTGCTTGTCTAAACTTAGGATTTTTGATCCATTCGCTAGCTGGTCTTTGGTCATTACCTGTTTGGTTAAATACTAGGTAGTAGTAGAAAAGTGTGTCTACTGTTTGGCCTTCCCAGTTTTCTTTCTCAGAAACTGCTTGAATTTCTGTAGGAACTTTTGAGTTAAATACGTCTGCTTGATCACCTAATACTGCATTTAATTTAGCATCAGATGGTACTATATTTACTACTACTGATTTGATTTTTGGTGCTTGGCCTTCGTAATTTTCGTTTGGCTCAAGGGCTAGGTAAGAATCTGTTGCAACTTCTTTAACCTTGTACATACCATTTGTGATTGGGTTTTTCCAGAAGTCTGCTGTGTGATATTCTGTCATATCTACGCCTTCAAAGCCTGCCTTTGGAAGGATTGCAAATTGTGATAGGATTGGAATCATGTTACCAACAGATTTGTCCATTTCCATTGTTAGCTTGTTGCCTTCTACCTTTAGGCCAGCAACTTCTTCTGCCTTGCCTTCTTTGTAGTCTTCTGCTCCCTTGATTGATGAGAAGGCTGATTTGTAAATTGAGTTAACCTTAGCTGCCTTTAGGGCACCTTCGATTGAGAATTTTACATCTTCTGCTGTAAGGTCAGATCCATCTGACCATTTTAGGCCATCTTTGATGTTAAATTCATAGCTCATGCCATCTTCTGCCATTGTGTAAGAATCTAGAAGATCTTCTTTAAATTCTGTTAGTTCTGGATTTGCCTTAAATAGAGATCTGAAGGTTATAACCTTATAGATATCTCCACGGTTCCACCAAGGTGTATCGAAGTTTGTACCTTCACCTTGTTTGTCAAATAGCATCCTTAGAGATTTTTCGCTAGACTCGTCTGTCTTTGCTGTCTCTTCCACCTTTGTTTCTTGCTTAGCATCTCCTGCTTCCTTGTTTTCCGGTGCCTTTGCGCCACCACAAGATGTAAGTAGCATGATAGCTGATAGGGCTAGGCCTAAAACGTAATTCTTTTTCATGTTCCCTCCTTGAAATTCGATTTCGTGATAAGGTTTTTTAAGTATATATGTAAGATTGAAGTTATAAGCTTATATACTTAAAAAACATTTTCCTAACTATCTATATTATAGGGCATATTAAAAATAATTTCAAATTTTTAATTGATTTTGAAAGTACTTTTAAATATACCCTTATTTTTTATCTTTTTTGCTAAAGATTCTTCTAATTCATCAAATATTCAAAGTCAAATTCTAGGTATTTTAAAAACTCTTTCTCTTCATCTCCATCCTTCTCTCTTTGCTCAAAAAGCAGGGCAAAGATGTCCTCTCTTCCTGTATATTCTAGGCAGGAATAGGTGAAGTTTGTGTCTGTGATTTGCTTTTCTCTGATAGTTTTGAGTTCATTTCCTTCTCCTACTTCCATAACTCTTATATAGCCATTGTTTCTGCCTGGCCCCTTAGGATTTGCAACTAGGATATATTCCTTTCCATCCTTGTCATATTTTAGGACTGATACCATACAGAAAGCTTCTGAATCAAAATCTATCTGGCAAAGGGCTTTTTCAAAACTTTCTCCATCATCATATGAATAGGAATATAGAATCTTATCTGATGTTGTCCTAGAAAATAAGATTAGGGTCCCGTCATTTAGGCTTACTAGCTGGCTTTCGCTTGTGTTTGTAAGAGTCTTACCATCTAGAGAAGAATATCCATCTCCATCATTTACAGACTTTGACCTTGTCCAAGTCTTGCCATAATCATCTGAATATATCAAGCAGGCATGCTCTCTAAGGTCATAGATGTCATCCTTATTTTCTGTTGTGTAATAAAGAGGAATTAAGATCCTGCCGCTTGGTAATTGGAGTCCCCTTCCTGGGCAAACTCCCATAAACATCATCCTATCATCTGCCACAAAATGGGATATGTCAACTGGGCTATTCCAAGTCTTGCCCCCATCTTCTGAATGGGTAAACCATAGGTAGGAAGTCTGATGGACCCTAAGGAAGGATTTTTCTGAATAAATATTTCCTACTAGCTTTTCACCCTGGTAAATATTTCCCAACTTGTCATATGGATAGGAATCTTCCATGCAAACCCTGTATGGGCTTGGGCTGTGGTCCATTTCGTATACTTTGCCATCCTTTATGTAGTACCTGTCATGGGCCTTTTCAAAAAGTAGGACATTGCCGCTATTGTAAAATAAAATCGGATATTTTTCCCCATCAAATTCTACATAGCCTGTGCCCTTTTTGGATGTAAGGTAGTTACCGCTTGACCTAAACTTATCAATTACCATGTAGACCTTATTGCCTTCTTCGTAGTAGGCTGGAGTGAGGTTGGTGTCTATGGTGTAGGTGGGATTGGCATCCTTAAATCTAGGCTCCTTAAAGGCCTTAAAGATATCTGAAAAATCATCTTCTCCCTTCTTTTTAATCCTTAGGGCAGGCTCAATTAGACCTCCCCAATCGCTTTCACTTTCTAATCTTTGGTCAGCTCCTGCCAAGAGGTCGCCATTTTTAAGTAGGGCAAGGCTTGGTATCCTATAATATGGCGAATTCTCAAGGCCTGGATAAAACAAATCTATTGTCTGGCTTATGTACATAATACCTCCTTAGTAAAACATTTTCCTAATTAAATTATAGGGCCTAGTAAATTATTTTCAATTTTTTAATGTCTTTTGAAAATACTTTTGATAAGCTTAGTAAATTTGCTAAAATTGCCAAAAAAAAGCCCGCATTGGGCTTTTAAAAATTATCTTGCATTAAGTTTAAAGTAACTAGGAAGGACTTGTAGAAGCTATGGATTGGCAAGAATTCCTTGTTTGAGTGGAAGTTGTGGGCTCCTGTGAAATAATTCGGGGTGAAGATTTCTCTTGTGGATAGGAAAGATCCGTCTGTACCGCCGCGCATTGGGATTATTTTCTCTTTTATATCTAGGCTTTTAAAGATTGCTCTTAGCCTTTCTACAGCGACCTTGTTTTCATCATTCATGGAGTCAGCTATATTGTCATAGACATCTGTAATCTCTATTTCTACATGTGCTTTTTTGTATCTTTCTTTTAATAGGTCTGTGATTTTATAAAGATATTCCTTGCTAGCCTCAAATTTTTCCCTATCGTGGTTTCTTATATTAAAGTCAAGCCTTAAGTTTAGGACATCTGACTTTATATCTGTCACCCAAATGTAACCTTCTCTATTTTCTGTATTTTCAGGCATCTTGGCCCTATCTAGCATTGCTATAAAGTCGTGGGCTATCATGATTGGATTTACTAGATTGCCCTTGGCTGACATAGGATGGGCTGAAACTCCCTTTATTTTAAGGCTGCCGCTTGCTGCATTAAAGGTCTCATAGACAAGCTCTCCCAGAGCGCAGCAATCTATGGTGTAGGCATAGTCGACATCAAAGCTATCAAAGTCAATCTTTCTTGCTCCTCTTAGGCCAATTTCTTCATCAGGGACAAAGGCTATGAAAATTTCGCAGTGATCAATTTCTGGATTTTCTTTTAAAAACCAAAGGGCTGTCATTATATTTGCTATAGCTGCCTTATTATCTGCCCCTAGGACTGATGTACCATCGGTAAAAATTATGTCATCGCCTATATAAGCTAGGACTTCTGGGTTATCTTTTGTCGAAAAAGTGATTTCTTCATTTTGATTGATATCTTTTCCATCATAGGATTTTATAATTTGAGGATGAATCTCATCTGAAAGACCCACATCGACCGTATCCAGATGGGCGACCCAGCCTATAGATCTAGAGCTTTTTCCTCTTCTTGGAAGCCTTGCCTGCACTACTCCAAAGTCATTTATATTTATATCAGAAAGTCCCAAGTCCTCTAGGTCAGATGCTAAGACCTTGGCCAAATCCCACTGGCCAGGGCTTGATGGGACTTCCTTGTTTTTATCGTCAGATTGACTTGGAATTGCGACATATTTTAGGAAATTTTCTACTAATTTATCTTTTATTATCTTTTCATTCATATTTTCTCTTTTCTTTTTTTATAGAAAAAACCACAGGCTAGCTGTGATCTTTCCTTAAGCCTATAATCTTACTTGTTAAGGTCTAGGCTCTTTATATTTTTGTCATGGTCAATATAGTAAAGCTTGCCATCGTGGGCCCTGTAGCCGTAGGATTCTAGATCTTTTTCTATGGTCTCTCCTGTGAGGTAATCTATTATATCCATCTTAAATAGATAAGCAGACTCTCCTGGATTTTGGATAATCATGTATTTGCCTATGAAATTAATGGTGGCTGTGTCTGTCAATGTATATTTTTCATCTTTTATGTTAATGTCATTTCCTTCTGATTTGAATATCTCATAGACAGGCTTATCCTTATCAAGATATTTAGCCCCCATTACATATTGGACCTGGGTATCTTTTTCTATTAAGTCTGGTTCTTGGTCAAAGGCCTTTTCTAGGTCAATCTTATAAAGATTTACGCTTGTATCTTTTTCAAGTTTTGAAAAAACCGCTTCCTTATCAGTAACTCCAAGTCCTATTATACTTTCCCCACCAGCTGACCTTGTTCCTGTGTAGAGGTTTATCTTTCCACTGGCAAGGTCTACTTGGGCTAGGCCTGACTTTTCGCTATTAAGCTTGTTATAATCATCACCGTCATAGTAGGAATACATGCCATAGATCTTATCACCTACCATTGCCTTTGGCAAAAAGGCCTCATTTTCCTTAAATTGATAAAGGGTGGTAAGGTCCTTGCCCGCTATCTTTCTTATAGAAAAATCATGCTTAGGGTAGGAGCCTAGGACAAAGAGGTCGTTTGAATAAGGAATGTAGCTTGCAGAATATTCCTTTTCATAAGAAAGATCTTTTGTATTTAGGCCCAAATCCTTGAGGGCATCTATCACCTGACCGTCCTTGATGCTTACTAGGTCGTAGTAGGAGAAGAAATAATCATCCTCTCCAAGAGCCTTAGAATCTTGATTTTCCTTCGCATTTTCTAAAGATTCTTCGTGCTTATTATCTTCCTTTTCTTCTATTTTCTCTTCAGGCTTGTTAGCTTGCTTGTCATCTTGGTTTTCTATTTTCTCTCCAGGCTTACTTGCTTGGTTGACATCTCTATCTTTTGGCCCACAAGCCACAAGGATAAGGCCAAGAATTGTAATAAGAATTTTCTTTTTCATCAGTTACTCCTTAAGGCTTCTATAGCTGAAAGCTTGGTAGCACGTCTAGCTGGAATATAGCCTGCCATAACTCCTACTAGGGCAGAAAATCCTACTCCCACTAGGGCAAGGCCTGGGCTTATGGAGATGATATCTCCCCCATCACCACCGAAGAATCCTCCGCCTTGGGTGAGATTATTTATGACCGATCCTACTCCAAAGGATATTAAAAGGCCAATCACTCCCCCAAAAAATCCTATAAAGCCTGATTCTATCAGAAACATAGACCTTATATCAGCTATTGATGCTCCGATTACCTTCATGACTCCGATTTCTTTTTGTCTTTCATAGATTGACATTAGCATGGTATTGATTATGCCTATGGCCGATACTATAAAGGCGACAGATCCGATTCCACCAAGGATTAGGGTTACTTGCATGGTTTGCTTTTTGATTTCTTCTGCAGAGCCTGCCTCTGATTGGGTCTTAAAGCCTGCTTTTTTTATGTCATTTTCGATTGCTTCCAGATTATCTACATCATCTACAATTACCCTTAGCTTGTTATAGGTAACTTTATCTGACTTATCAATTATGGTTTGGCCAGTTTTTTCATCGTAAGATGCCCCCATTTGTGGGGATTCTAGCTTTGCATCTTCTTTTTTAAGCTTTTTATAAAGGCTTTCGTTGATATAGGATGACCAGCCCTTGAGCATGGAGGCATTGTTTAGCTTGCCAGCAATTTTTACCGGCACATCTACGTAGGTTGGCTTTGAGCTTTGCTGGTTTTCCTCATCATTGCCAAAGTGGACCCCGTCATCTTCTTCATTCATATAGCCAAGCCTAATGGTAAACTTATGATCATTGAAATTAAAATCATCTGCACTTCCTGTAGATGACCAGCCCCCACCAGGCATAACTTCGATCTTATCAACCCTGGCCTGCTGGCTTAGTATTAGCTTGTCAGAATCAGATGGACTTAGGGTTTTACCCCATTCAAACATGTCAGAGCTTAGCATGGCAAAAATCTCGTCTGGGATGACTTCAAAACCGCTTGATAGGGCGTAGGACTTGCCATCATCTATGACTAAATCTGACCAAAAATCACTGGATGGGACAACAGCCCTTACTCCCTTGATTTTCTTAAGCTTATTAATATCTGCTTCTTTTACCTCGACCCTGTCATCTTGCTGGTCGTTTACTATATTTATGCTAGTTAGGCCGCCAAAGGATTCTATCATTTGCTTTTGAGAATTTGAGATACCGCTGGCGAAGGCTAGCATTAGTATGATTGATGTTGCCCCTATGACTACCGAAAGGACTGTAAGGATGGTCCTGGACTTTCTCCTTGAGAGGTTTCTTAGAGCCATTAGGAGCCTGTCACTAATCTTCATCGTCTATTAGAAGCTCCTCATCTTCTTTTTTATGTTTTCTCTTTTTATAAAGAACTACCGATAATACTATTATGGCTATTAGGCCAATCCATATAAATGGCGATGTGAGTAAGGAACCGCCACCTTGGCCAGAATTTGGATCCATGGCTGGGTCATAGGCTCCCATTTCTCCATTTTCTCCTGGCATAGCTTCTTCTCCCATGCCAGCTGCCACTTCCTTGTTGAAGTCTAGAACTTGGGTGTGGAGCTTGCCTGTGGAGTCCTCGTAGGAGAGCATGATTTGTCCTTCTATTTCTCCTTCCCTAAGAGGGGTGGCTGTGAAAGAAAAGGTCTCTTGGGTGCCTGTCTTAAAATTACCTATAAATTTCCTGTCATTGTCAATTTTTATGCCCTTGCCTATGACATCACACATGAAGGTAGATAGGTTATCCTTGCCAGTATTATAAATATTTACAGACATTTCTGTAGGCTGGCCTACGGCAAGATTTTCTGCCTTGACTTCTCCCATACTTACTCCGGCCCTTTGGACAACTGGGATGCCTATTGCTTCTGTGGTTTTGTATTGGTTGCCGTCAGCATCTTCATATTCTATGGTCATATTTATGACGTAGTTGCCTGCAACAGCATTTGGAAGGACATTCATCTTTATCTGTCTGTGGGCTGTATTCCAAGGATATAGAGCTGCTACATAAAATGAATTTGACTGATTTACTGGCGAAAATACAGACCCATCTGATACCATAGAAGAATTTTCGCCTGTATTTTGAGGTTGGGCACCTAGGTTTTGCTCAATGGTGGCCTTTAGGTTGTAGATGGAATTTCTAGAGTTTGTGTTGTATAGGTCAAAA
Source organism: Anaerococcus sp. NML200537 (assembly GCF_026131715.1). Lineage (NCBI taxonomy): Bacteria > Bacillati > Bacillota > Tissierellia > Tissierellales > Peptoniphilaceae > Anaerococcus > Anaerococcus sp. NML200537. The sequence continues at coordinate 112,539 of NZ_JAMXSL010000001.1, forward strand.
TATAGATCAAAAGATTTGCCAGCCTCGGCTATTTTTGGCTCTAGCCTGTAGGATGATATCATTATCTTTGGTTGGTTTTTGACATTTACAGTCATTTGTTCGTTTGTATTTTCACTCATTTGTAAGTACCTCATCAATTGTTAGTTTTTCGTGAATCTTATCTAGCTTGCCATCTCTCATGAAGAGGGTCTTATCGGCAAATTCTGTCATCTCATCATCATGGGTTACCATGATAAAGGTCTGTTTGTTTTTCCTTGTGATGTCTTTTATAAGCTGCATTATCTCAAAGCTGGTCTTGGTGTCAAGGTTGCCTGTAGGCTCATCTGCAAAGATTATTGGTGGAGCTCCGACAAAGGCACGGGCAATGGATACCCTCTGCTGTTGGCCTCCTGAAAGCTCATTTGGCTTGTTATATATCCTATGCTCAAGACCTACAGCCTTTAGGATTTTAATGGCTTCTATCTTTCGCTCCTTAGCAGAAAGTCCCTTAAAGGTAAGGGGGAGGGCCACATTTTCCCAGGCTGACAAATAAGGAAGGAGATTGTAGGATTGGAAGACAAAGCCTATGTTTAGGTTTCTAAATTTGGTTATCTGGTCTTCTGTAAGCTTTGTTAGGTCAATCTTGCCATATTCGATTGATCCTTTTGTCGGTCTTTCAAGACCTGCCAGCATATTTAAAAGGGTCGACTTACCTGATCCTGATGTACCAAGTAGGGCTACAAATTCTCCCTTTTCTATGTCTAGGTTTATCCCGTCCAGGGCCTTTATTATTGACCCTCCGACCTTATAATATTTTTTAAGATTCCTTATCTTTATTAAGCTCATCATCTTTCCTTTGGTAGTGGGGATTTAGGTCTGTCATGTAAAGGTCGTAGGCCGCATCATCGATTACAATATCAATCTCCCCGATAGATTTTCTTACATTATCTTCGGTAAATTTTTTCTTAAAATCATAGAGGCCATCGGTCCCATCAGTCTCAAAAATACCACCCATATCGTAGTATTTTATGCCATTTTCTATGCAATATTTAATCTCTTCAAAATTTATCTGATAATTTTGGCTCATGTCCTTATGCTTATCAGACGATCCTCCATAAAGGGATGTGGCCCAGTTGCCGTACTTTATTAGAAGAGATGAACAAACCGGTTCTCCTTCATAAAAGCATACAGAAAGCCTTGACTCATCCTCATAAAGGTCATATAGGTCTTTCATATAATCAAGAGGCCTGTGACCGATGCCAGCTCTTTCTGATGTTTCTACAATTTGATTATAGAGAATATTTATATCTTCTTTTGGTAAGATTTTCGTAACAATCCCATCCCTATATGATTTCCTTATATGTTTTCTGGTATTTTTGCTAAAGGTCGCCATGATTTCATCTTCATTTCTCCCCTTTAGGTCTAGGACCATATTAAGGAGGGGTTGGCTGGATTTTTCCTTATCAAAACGAACCTTTAAGCCATTTTCCTCATAGAGCTTTACTAAATTTTCATCATAGGCATAGTAGGGGTCTAGCCTTAGCAAAAACCCGTCATTATCCCTAGCAAAATCGCTCGCCTCTCCTATTAGGCTTTTAATAGAATCAATATCATAAGGGTCGCAAACAGGACCCCTTGGGCCGTAGAAGAAATTCTTGCCTGTTTTTTTATCCCTTATATATATGACAGATAGGGCTGCCTTTATCTTACAGTCTTCTTCTAAATAAAAATATACACTCTCCCAAGTCTTCTTAAGCCTTGCCCAACGCATATCTTGTTGGAAATGGCCATAGGGGGATGTTTTTATAAAGTTATTGTATTTTTCAACTTTGTTTTTATCTTTTAAATCAAGTATCATTGCTTACCTCAATTCTTAATGTTTGGTCTATAGTAATACACTTATGATAATTGTATCACACTAAAGGTACATAGGCAAGAACTTAATTTAAATAATATTGATAATTATATGCAATTAGCCTTAAAATTTTTGTAAGAAAAAAGTCCTATCTCTAGGACTAAAAATAATTTATCTCTTCTTTGCCGCCTCTAAAGTCCCAAAAGACTTCCCTGCATTCTCCCTCATAGATTTTTAGGATGTGGTTCATGGACATGGATTTGGGATTGGTCTTTTTGAAGTCTTCATAGTCTTGCCAAAAGAGCTTGCCTTCCCTATTATCTGTGATAAGGTCACCAGTAAAGTCGCTTGTTTCATAAAGAAGGCCCACATCCTTTCTTTCATCTGTGATCCAGGTGATGATGCCTACTAGCTTTGGATTTTTGATATCTAGATTGGTTTCTTCCTTGGCCTCCCTTATTGCGGCATCTTCAAAGGATTCCCCCTCTTCGACCTTGCCTCCAGGAAAGGTAAGGCCTTCCCAGCCATATTTTTTGACCTTGTCCAGTACTAGGACCTCGCCTGTGTCTTTATTATAAATTTTTATCATGTTCATTAGTAATACTTGCATTTTTATACCTCTCTTAGAGATTATACAGACTTAAAAAGAGGCTAGCAAATGCCAGCCCCTCATTAGTCTATAATCTTTCTAGACTTATTTTTACTTTCTTATCGTTTAATTCTAAATCTTCACCATCAAGTTCTGCTTTTGTTAGATTTTCTGCTAGGGTTTCTTTTTTGATTACTTCCCCAAACTTTTCAAGAGAGCCTGTAAGGTCAGGATCAGCATCAAAAGCAATATTTATCCTATCTGTAACCTCAAAACCAGAGTCTTTTCTTAGGTTTTGGATTTTTGAAATAAATTCTCTAGCGTAGCCTTCATCTCTTAGGTCTTCTGTAATTTCTGTATCTAGGATTACAAAGACATTGCCGTCAATTTCCACATCAAAGCCTTCCTTGGCTGAGATTCTAATATCTAGATAATCCTTACTTACTTCAAATTCTTCACCAGCAAGTTCTACCTTTACTGGTCCCTCTTCGACCTTTTCTATAAAGTCTTTTGCATTTGTTGTTGCAAGGTATTTAGCAAAGTCGTTTACCTTGGATTGGAAAATCCTACCTACCACCCTGAAATCTGGTTTTAGGAAGTAGTTCATAAATTCTGATAGGTCATCTTCAAAGTCGACTTCCTTGATATTTAGCTCTTCTTTTATAAGTGGAAGAAGATTTTCTAATCTTTCCTTATAAGAACCATCTACTACAATCTTTGATAGAGGTTGACGAACCTTGATTGCTTCTTTTTCTCTTGAAGCACGGCCTAGGTTTACAATCTTTCTTACTAGGTCCATGTCAGCTTCGATTTTTTCATCGATTAAGCTTCCGTTTGCTTCTGGCAAGATTTGGGTGTGAACTGTTTCTTCACCTGTTAGCTTCTTAAAGACTTCTTCTGCTAAGAATGGTGTGATTGGCGCTATTAGCTTGGCTAGGGTCACTAGGACATCGTAAGTTGTCTTATAAACTGCCTTTTTAGAATCAGTCATATCTTGAGACCAGAATCTCTTCCTATTACGTCTGATATACCAATTTGATAGATCTTCTACTACAAAGTCATTTATCTCGTGAACTACCTTGTTGAAATCAAAGCTATCCATATAAGAATCGTAGTCTTTGATTAGGCTGTTAAGTCTTGAATATAGCCATTTGTCTATATTATCAAGTTTTACATCAGAAAATCCTTTGATATCCTCTAGGCTTAGGCCATCTGTACCTGCATAAAGGGCAAAGAAGTTGTAGACATTTTCAAAAGTTCTGAAGAAGTTGTTTTTAACTTCTACTAGGCCTTTTTCGTCAAATTTGGTTTGCATCCAAGCTGGTGATACGTATAGGGAGTAGAATCTTACCGCATCTGCCCCATATTTGTCGAATAATTCAAATGGGTCTAGGGTGTTGCCTAAAGATTTTGACATCTTTCTACCGTTTTTATCTACTACTAGGTCATTTACTAGGACATTTTTAAATGGAGCCTTGCCAGTGGTTATTGTTGAAATAGCCATTAGTGAGTAGAACCAGCCCCTTGTTTGGTCAATTCCCTCGCAGATAAAGTCTGCTGGGTAGTAGTCATTTTCAAAGAGTTCTTTGTTTTCAAATGGGTAGTGGAGTTGGGCAAATGGCATAGATCCTGAGTCAAACCAAACATCCATTACGTCTGGAACCCTAGACATGGTGCCCCCGCACTTATCGCACTTGATGTGAACATCATCTACATATGGTCTGTGTAGCTCTATATCTTCTGAGATATCCTCTATTGCACGGTCTTTAAGCTCAGCACGACTGCCTACTGTATCTGTGTGGCCGCACTCACATCTCCAGATATTAAGTGGTGTACCCCAATATCTAGACCTTGAGATTGCCCAGTCTTTGACATTGGCTAGCCAGTTTCCAAATCTCTTCTCACCGATTGTTTGTGGGAACCAGTTTACTCCGTCGTTATTTTCTACCATCTTATCTGAGAACTTGCTCATTTCGATATACCAAGATGGTCTAGCATAATAAATTAGTGGTGTGTGGCATCTCCAGCAGTGTGGGTAATTATGCTCCATAGTTTCCTTGGCAAAGATTACTCCCTCTTCTGCTAGGTGTCTCCAAATTTTCTCGTTGGCATCAAAGACAAATTCGCCCTCCCAAGGGGTTGTTGTAAATTTACCCTCTAGGTCAACCGGTTGAACGAAGTCTAGGTTATATTTTCTACAAGCTTGGTAGTCGTCCTCACCAAAGGCTGGCGCTGTGTGGACTATACCTGTACCATCTTCTGCTGATACATAGTCAGCTAGGATTACCTTGAAGGCTCTTTCTGGATCTGCCTTTACATATGGCATGAGTTGTTCATATTCCATATATTCAAGGTCAGCACCCTTCATCACTTCGATTTCTTCATAGTCCCTATTATCCATTAGCTTAGCTTCTAGGGATTTGGCCATGTAGTAGTAGGCGTCATCTGCCTTGTCGTAGACCTTTACATAATCTAGGTCTGGATTTACAGCTAGGGCAAGGTTTGATGGGAGGGTCCAAGGTGTTGTAGTCCAAGCTAGGAAATATTCATTGTCTGTTCCCTTTTTCTTAAATTTGACTGTAAGGGTTATGGTCTTATCCATTTGATAACCTTGGGCTACCTCGTGGCTGGCAAGACCTGTACCACATCTTGGACAATATGGCATAACCTTAGCACCTTCATAGATTAAACCTTCTTTGAAGGCCTTATCTAAAAGCCACCACTCACTTTCTATGTAGTCATTGTTCATGGTTACATATGGGTGGTCCATGTCGTAAAGATATCCCATCCTATCTGACATGTCTCTCCACATATCAGAATATTTCCAAACAGATTCCTTACATAATTTGTTAAATTTCTCTATACCGTATTCTTCTATGTCGTTTTTGTCATGAAAGCCAAGTTGCTTTTCTACTTCAATCTCAACTGGCAAACCGTGTGTATCCCAACCAGCCTTTTTAAGGACCCTATAGCCTCTCATGTTCTTATAGCGGCTTGTCATATCCTTTAGGGTTCTGGCTATAACGTGGTGGATACCTGGCTTACCATTTGCTGTTGGAGGGCCATCGTAGATTACATAATCTTCGGCATCTTTTCTTGTTTCAAATGTCTTATCAAGAAGGTCAATCTCATCCCAAAATTTTTGGATATAGGCTTCTCTTTCTCTGACATTTTTGCTGTTAATTTCTTCAAAATGATGATGATTGCACATATGATTTCCTTTCTAATAAAAAAGGACCGTCCATACAGACGGTCCACTTATTTCCTGATTTGCTCTTAAGGATTGGCATTCCTACTAGATTACTCCTTTCACCTAATAAACAATAAAGATGATCTTCGCTCATATCTCCCCTAGCATTCTCACCAACCATGCCTCTCTGAAGCTTCGATATAAGTTACTCTTCTTTATATAGTCTAATCTATATACTTACTCAAATAATGTACTATTTTACTTGCTTTTGTCAAATATAAAGGGCCCTAGATATGTCTTTTTATCTTAAATTTCTCCATGCTAAAGATGTCATAGTCATCGACATTAGCCCTTTCCTTAGCATCTTCAAACATCTGAAAGTCAGTCTCATAATCATCCCTAAAGACTAGGGCTGGGTTGTTTGAATAATTTAGGAGAAGTCCTGAGTAAACTCCAAATTCTTCAAGCTTTTCCATCGCTTTTACCTTTGTAACTTCCAAAACTTGGATATAGATATCATCTAATTCATCAAGTTTTAGAGCAAAGGCATTGTCAAAGACACCTAGGTTTACTGCTTCATAGATCACATCTAGGGCAATGTTAGCCCTGGTTGGATAGATTGAACCAGATCTTTCTGTCCTATCTCCCTTTGTTATTTGAATGAGGACGCCGTTGTGGTTGTCCTTAAATTCTTCGTCGTATTTTTCTAAATACTTGCCATTTTCAAGATAATATCTTATAGATTCGAAGGCAAGTTCTACTAGCTTATCCTTATGCATTTAATTCTTCCTCTATGTCCTTTGCTATGTTTTTTGGCTTTTTGGCAGAGCCGTATCTTTTAACTACATTTCCATTTTTATCTATCAAAAATTTGGTGAAATTCCACTTGATGGCAGGGCCTGCTAGGGCACTCTTTTGACTTTTTAGGAAGGTGTAAAGTGGGTCTTCATTTTCGCCATTTACATCTATCTTATCAAACCTATCAAAGCTTGTCCCAAAATTAAGTTCACAAAAACCATTGATTTCTTCTATACTTCCAGGAGCCTGACCGCCAAATTGATTTGATGGGAAATCAAGGATTTCAAAACCCCTACCCCTATATTTTTCATATAATTCTTCTAAGCCCTCATATTGTGGGGTAAAGCCGCATTTTGTCGCAGTATTTACTATAAGGAGGACCTTGCCCTTATATTTTTCAAGAGAAACCATTTCTCCTTCAGCATTTTTAACCTTAAAATCATAAACTGTAGTCATTTGTATCTCCTTAAGTTTTTTGCCTGTGTTTTCCCTTATATTATACATCTTTTGTCTGTAAATTCAGTTTATAGTTCTATCTTCATTTTTTATAACAAAAACCCAGGTCTAAGCCTGGGATATAATTTAATAATCAAATACAGGAACAGATGAACCTTTAGTTTTTTCTCACACCGCTTTTAAATCCTCATACGAGGGGATTTAACGCTCGTATATTGCCCCACTTGTTTAAAAAAACAAGTGGGGGTATGAATCGCAAAGCGCTTTGCTACTTTGCGAGCCTATCTTGGTTTTTTTTTATTTTTTCAAGGTTCGAGTCTTTTGTTTTTTCTCACTCCGCTTTTAAATCCCAATACGAGGGGATTTAACGCTCATATATTGCCCCACTTGTTTTAAAAAACAAGTGGGGGAATGAATCGCAAAGCGCTTCGCTACTTTGCGACCCTCGATGGAGGGTTACCAAGCAGGTATCCATGCACCATCGGTTATTCTTTCAAAGTCAGCCTTTGTTTCGTCTGTTTGATAATATTTTACGAATTCCTTGTAGGCTTCGTTGTTTTCGTCTTCTTTTCTTGCTGCTATTAGGTTGATGTATTGTTTTACAGATTCGCTCTTTGGATCTTCTACGTAGATTCCTTTTTTCTTGTCTAGACCAGCATCTAGGGCAAAGGTGTCGTTTACTACTGCACAGTCTACATCATCTAAGCTTCTTGCAGTTTGTGATGCGTCCATTTCTACAATTTCAAGCTTTTTAGGATTTTCTTTTATCTTATCAACTCCTATTGTATCTCCAGGCTCGCCTTCAACTTTGATAAGACCAGCATCTTGTAAGAGGAATAGGGCTCTTGATCCATTTGATGGGTCATTAGGTATAGCTATTTTTGCCCCTTCTTTTATGTCATCAAGCTTTTCAACCTTGTTAGAATATAAGGTTATTGGTGCAAGCATAGTATCTCCAATAGATACAAGGTCGCTTCCCTTATCTTCGTTAAATTCTTTTAGGAATTTATAGTGTTGGTAGGCATTTAAGTCTATATCTCCGGCAAGAAGGGCTTCGTTTGGTTGAGCATAGTCAGAAAATTTAACTAATTCAACAGTATTACCTGTTCCAGCTTCATATCTTTTGATAACTTCTTCTAATACTTCGTTGTATTCGCCAACTACACCTATTTTGATGTGAACTGGGTCAGTTGATTTTGCTGCATCACCTGTGTCCTTAGTCTCTGTCTTTGTTTCTTCTTTTGGAGCTTCTTCCTTCTTTCCCGCTCCGCTTCCACATGATGTCAATGTCACTATTAAGCCTAGTGCTAGGGCTATTTTGCTAGTTAATTTCATTTCTTTCTCCTTTTATTTTTAGCAACGTTCCAACAAATATATTTGAAATCTCTTTTGAGATGATTTCCTAATGGCTTGTCTTTCTAATAAGGTAATTAGCGATACCTTGTATTAGATAAACAACAATCAAAATAAGTATAACTGATACTATTACCACATCGTCTTTATATCTTTGGTAGCCTACGGCTATGGCTAAATCGCCTATACCACCAGCTCCAACTGTACCTGCCATTGCAGTTAGTCCTAATAATGAAATTAGAGTGATAGATGAAACTCTAATCAAGCTTGGAAGGCCTTCTCTTAGGTAGACCCTTGTAATAATTTCTACAGGACTTAGGCCCATAGCCTCTGCCGCCTCAACCTTACCGCTATCTACATCAGCTAAGGCTTGCTCAACCTGCCTTGCAAAAAATGGCACTGCAGAAAATGTTAGCGGAACAATTGCTGCTGTAGCTCCTATTCTTGTTCCTACTATAGCTTTTGTAAAAGGAGCTATAAGAGCAAGCAAGATTACAAAGGGAATGGCCCTGAAGAGGTTGGTTAATTTATCTAAAATGCTGTAAATTATCCTATTTTCTAGAATCCTATCCTTATCTGTAACTACCATTATTACACCCAAGATTAGACCAAGTATTCCTGCAAAAATTGCAGATACAATTAGCATATAGAGGGTTACTTTAAAATCACTTATAATCCTGTCTTTTATAGATAGGGAATAACTAAAAAATCCCATCCTTACCTCCTAATATTTCTAAGTTTGTGCCCTTATCCTTTAAATAAGTGCTTACTTCTACCAACTTATCGTCATCGCCCTTAAAGCTTACAATTAAGTTACCAACTGCTGTACCATTTATAAATTCTATATTACCTGCTAGGATATTTGTCCTAACTCCAAATTTTTCAAATAATTCATTAATAATTGGCTCTGTGGTTGATTGACCCAGATATGATAATTTGGCTAGGACTTCATTATCCTTTAGGATTCCTATATTGGACTTAACTTCTTCTATGGTTTCAGAAATATTTGTCGAAGTCTCAACAAATTCCCTAGTGAGTTTATTTTTTGGATTTGAAAATATATCCAAGGTCGACCCACATTCTATGACCTTGCCATCTTGCATCACTGCACATTTGTTGCAAAGGTCTTTTACCACATCCATCTGGTGGGTAATTATTACTACAGTTAGCCTTAGTTTGTCGTTTAAGTCCTTAAGTAATTTTAAAATTTGCTTGGTTGTCTTTGGATCTAGAGCACTTGTAGCCTCATCACAAAGTAAGATTTCAGGATCTGATGCAAGTGCCCTTGCTATGGCACATCTTTGTTGCTGACCACCTGATAATTCACTTGGATAAGCCTGAGCCTTATCTTTAATGCCCACTGTTTCTAAGAGGTCTAGGGCTTTTTGTCTTTTTTCTTCCTTGGTTAAAGACTTATCTTTTTTTATTGGAAAAATTACATTGTCAATAACTGTAAGGTTATTTAGGAGGTTAAAGTGTTGGAAAATCATGCCAATCTTTTTTCTCCTAGCCCTTAGGTCCTTGTTTGATAAATCTAGGAGGTTTTCTCCGTCAATTAAGACTTGACCCTGACTTGGTCTTTGGAGTAGGTTTATGGTTCTAACAAGAGTTGATTTACCAGCTCCTGAAAAACCAACAATTCCAAAGGTGTCTTGTTCTTCAATTGTCAAACTAACATCATCTACTGCTTTGAATCCATCAAAGTCAACCGTTATATTTTTTAATTCTATCATCTATCGCTCTCTTTCAAAAAATCTATAGCAAACTTAATTGCAAGACCTAGGGCATAATCAATTCCCCTCTCATCTAGGTCAAACTTAGCTGTGTGAAGGTCGCTAACCTTCCCTTCTGCTTCATTTTTAGTTCCAAAATTTATAAAAATACTTGGGCAAAGTTTGGAATATCCATAAAAGGATTCTGAAATCCAAAGTTTTGGACTTTCTATTAAAGCATCTTCATACAAGCTATTTAGGCTTTCCTTCACTTTTTTAGCTAAGCCTTCATCATTTATTACAGGCTCTGCCACTACTTTCGTATAATCATGGAACTTGACAGTGCAGCCATGGGCTCTTGCAGTTAGGTCTGCAATATTTTTAACTACTTCCAGTGCCTTTTTACCTTCTTCTAGGTCGAAAAATCTTAAAGTTCCCTTGATATTTGCCCTATCGCAGATGACATTAGCTGCCGATCCACCATTGATAGCTCCTATGCCAAGACTTACAGGCTTTTCAAGGTCTAACTGGTTATTCCAAGCAGAATTTAGGGCTGTTATTATGTGGGATGTTGCAATAAGAGGATTTACAGCCTTATCAGGTCTTGACCCATGGCCTCCTTTTCCTATTACATCAAAGTCAAGGCCTCCACATCCAGCATAGGCTGGACCTTCTTTTATGGAAAATTTCCCAACATCTAAACCAGGACTTTGGTGATTACCATAAACTGCATCAAGTCCCTTATCTTTTAAGTGGTCTAGCATAGGATTAATTCCTGCCCCTGTTTCTTCAGCTTCCTCAAAAATAAGATAAATCTTGCCGCAATATTGATCTGCCAAATCTTTGAGGATTTTGCCTGCAAACAATGCCACAGTCATGTGGCTATCGTGACCACAAGCGTGAGATACGCCGGGATTTTTTGAGACCACTAGCTTTTTGTTTTTAAGATTGTAGATATCTTCATCAATTGCCAAGGCATCAAGGTCAGTCCTAATTCCAATTGTCTTTCCAGGTTTTTTTGTATCAAAAAGAGCTGTAAAACCGGTTGACCCTTCGACATCCTCTACAATAAATCCCAAATCTTTGCACCTTTTTTTGAGGTACTTACTTGTTTCATACTCATGACTTGATACTTCTGGATACTCGTGCAAATATCTTCGAGTTTTTAAAATATCGTCCTTATTAAGTTTTATTTCTTCTTTTATCTTTTCGATTAAAGTCATTCCTTCCTCAATTTCATAAAAAAAACGTCCCATATTCCACATAGGAATATAAGGACGTTTAAATCGCGTTACCACCTTATTTTATACCTGGGTCACCCCAAATATACACTCATTAAGTACAAACATACTCTTCTTCTATAACGGGAATACCCGTATGGATCTCATATCGACCCATCCCATCCGAGGCCATCTTCATCTAAGTTTCAATCCACCCCTTTGCACCAACCGGGGCTCTCTGTAGAAAATTCACTCAAACTACTCTTCTCTTCAAATGGTTTGTAAATCTATTATCGAATTGATAGTCATATAATACCATCTTTAATTTTTTATGTCAAATTTATTAGGTTAAATTTTTATTTATTCATCTGGAAGGGTGATTTTATCAAGAATTCCAGTGAGTTTGGCTATAGCTATGCCGTAATTTGTCATAGGCACATGAGCCTCTTTTGATTTAGCGACCCTATTTAGGACATGGGTCCTATTAAACATACATGACCCGCAAGTGATGATTAGGTCATATTTTTCATAGTCTATAGGGTCATTTCCCCTTACAAAATCTATATTTACATCAGGGCGGGTCTTTCTTATAAGCTTCGGAATCTTGACTGTGCCTATGTCTTCTTCTATAGGCGGATGGGTGCAGGCTTCTGCTATTAGGATATTTTTGATATCATCATCAAGCTTAGCTGCGGATTTTACAAAATAATTTATATCTCCCTTAAAGGCAGAAAATAGGACTGAAAAGCTTGTAAGTAAGACATTTTCTGGCTTTTTCTCGTAGACATCTTTAAAAACCTGACTATCTGTAATTATCAAGTCGATTTTATTAAGAGATTTAATAGTTGCCTCAAAATTTTCTAGATTTGTACAAATAGCTGTGGCATTTTTATCTATGATTTCTCTGATTGTCATGACTTGTGGTTTTATGAGCCTATCTTTTGGGCTTGCCGCATCTTGGGGCATGACAAGGACTACCGTATCGTGGGCCTTTACCAAGTTTTTGGTGATAGATAGGTCTTCTTTTTTGTAGATCCTTCTAATCCTAGCAAAGATTTCATCCCTTGCCTTGGTATTTCTAATATCAACAGGGATTGGGGCCTTATCCTTAAATTCTTCAAGGATTTTCTCTCCCCTTTCCTTATCCATGTGCATGGCAAGGAAAATCACAGGTTTATTGATTTTCTCTAAGATTTTTAGGTCATCATCTTCAGATAGGCAATAGAGAAATATGTCAATCTTATCTATCTCTGCTAGAGATTTTTCTATTCTTTTTTCTGATAGATCACTTCTATCTGCAAAACCAGCCGTATCAACAAAAACAACTGGCCCAAAGTCTGTTATTTCCATGGCCTTTCTGATAGGATCTGTTGTTGTCCCTTCCTTTTCAGAAACTATGGCATGGTCAAGACCTGTCAGATAGTTTAGAAGGGTTGATTTACCAGCGTTGGTCCTTCCAAAAATCCCTATATGACACCTTTCGCTAAAACCTGTCTTAGATATAGAGGTCACGGATGCCTTCCTCAACTTTTTTGATATTTTCTCTGGTAGACTCCCTGACCTTTTCATTTTCAATGTTTGGAAGCTCTCTTTCGATTAGCTTATCAATATCAGCCTTGGTTTGTGGGCTTGCGTAGTCTACCCCATATTCTTTTAGGGTAACTAGGGCGTTTGGATGGCAGATATTGCCTATACCATGCTCTTTGACCATACCCATAAATACTTCTCCAGTCCTTCCCTTTCTGTAGCAGGCTGTGCAGAAGGATGGAACGTGGTTTTTGGCTATAAGCCAGTCAACAACTTCATCCAGGCTCCTATTATCTGATAGCTCAAATTGGTCAGAGCCTACTGTTTCATCTTCTGTATAACCACCTACTGATGTCTTTGAACCACCAGAAATTTGGCTTATACCAAGCTCAAGAAGCCTATCACGCATGGCTTCAGACTCACGGGTTGAGACAATCATACCTGTGTATGGAGCTGCAATTCTGATGCAGGCTACAATTTTTGCAAACATATCATCTGATAAAGAATTGTCAAAATCATCAGGGTCTATGTCATCTGCTGGTTGGATTCTTGGGACTGAAATTGTGTGAGGACCTACGTTAAATCTAGCTTCAAGGTGCTCAGCGTGCATCAATTGGCCAACAAATTCATATTCGTAGGAATCAAGTCCATAAAGTACTCCCATGCCCACATCATCGATTCCACCTTCCATGGCCCTGTCCATGGCTTCTGTGTGGTATTCGTAGTTTGATTTTGGGCCAAACTTGTGAAGTTCTTCGTATTGTTTTTTGTTATAGGTTTCTTGGAAGAGGATATAGGTACCAATCTCAGCTTCCTTTAGCTTCCTATAATTTTCTACTGTAGTAGCTGCAATATTTACATTGACCCTTCTTATAGCCCCATTTTTGTGCTTGATTCCATAAATTGTCTTTATTGATTCAAGGATATATTCGATTGGGTTATTGATTGGGTCTTCCCCAGCCTCTAGGGCAAGCCTCTTGTGACCTTGGTCTTGGAGGGCGATAACCTGCTCTTTAATCTCTTCTTGAGTAAGTTTTCTTCTTGGAATAGTCCTATTTTGTCCATGGTATGGGCAATATACACAACCATTTACACAATAATTTGATAGGTAAAGGGGTGCAAATAAGACAATCCTATTGGCGTAGAATTTGTGCTTAAGCTCTTTTGCAAGATTAAAAATCTCTTCATTAAGATCATCTTCCTTAGATGATAAAAGCACAAAGGCATCCCTGTGGGAAAGGCCCTTAGCCTTTTTCGCCTTTTCTAGGATAGATTTGATAAGGTCCCTGTTGTGGGCATTTGTCCTACCATAATCTAAAGTCTCAAGTATCTCTTCGTGATTTATAAATTCAACTGCCTTAGTAGAGGCAGGATCATATTTAGCCATATTTCCTTCTTTCTTTTCTATGTAAATTTTACTTATATTTATTTATCCACCTATAATTATAATACTTTTGGACAAATTTTTAAAATAATTTTAAATATAACAAAGTAGATTAGCTGATAAGGGAAAATCCCCACTCAAAAAGAGCCAGTCCCCTGGCACTTTTCTTACTTATTGATTCTCCTATAGGCTTCTTTATAAACATCTAAATCAGACCTAGCACCAATTATTATTACTAGCATCTGTCCGTCAACTTCAACTAATTTATAGACAATTCTAAGACCTGAGGCCCTAAGTTTGATTTTTAAAAAATCTGATAAATCAAGACCATTTTTATTTCTTAAAGGCTTTCCATAACCTCCTTGACTTACAGGAAGTGGATTTTCTAGTACTCTTTTTAGCATCTTATCCACTTGTTTTCTCATAGACCCATCAAGGCTCATGTAATCCTTATAAGCATCCTTAGTTAAAACTAATTTATATTTCATAGAATTTCATCTAAATCAATTGCTTGGGTATTTTCCAAGTCAATACCAGCAAGTTTTTCAAATTCTTCCTGGCTGATTAAATCTTCTTTTTTTAGGGCCTTCATCCTCTTTTCTGCTAAGATTAAGTCTTTTAAGTCTTCTATCTCATCTAATAACTTGCTATAGTCATCTACTGATATTAGGACGCATTCTGGAGAATTATTTTTGAAAACAAGTTTTGGTCCCTTTTTATTGACCTCATCAAAAATTTTTCCAGCTTGGCCCTTGTTAAAATCAGATATAGCTACAGTTTTTTCTTTAATATTTCTTACAAAATCCATAAGCCCCTCCTATATAATAACTATATATTTATCTATAAAAATATCAATGTTTTGACAAATAAATTTCCATACAAAAAGAGCCAGTCCCCTGGCCCCTCTTACTATTTTAATTTTTCTTCGATGACTTCCTTATCAAAGCCTACGATGTCTTCGCCATCGATGTTTATTACAGGTACTCCCCTGTAGCCTTTTTCTATAAGGTAGTTAACTGCTTCCTTGTCCTTGTCGATGTTTTTTTCTGTGTATTCAATGCCTTTTTCATTGAAATATTGTTTTGCTGCCTTGCAAAATACGCAAGTATTTGATGTGTAAATTGTAATATCGTGCATATTAATCCCTCTTTCTTTTTCTCTATTTTATATATACCCAAAAAATGAAATTAGTATAAAATAAAAATAAGACCTAAGTCTCAATTAGAAATATACCCACAAATTTATCTTATAAACAAGGAGGAGCCATGAAAAATCAAAATTTTTCCTACAAATACCTTAAAAACCTACTAGAAATAGGCCACGAAATCGAATTTATTTTTGATAACGTCCCTTATTCGATAAATAATCTGGGTGATGATGACCATGAAAATGCCTGGGTCTTATCAGGACCTTATGATAATATTTATTTGGCTGACTTTGATGACAGGAACGGACTTTTTGCTAGCCTTGATAAAATTATTATCAAAGAAAAAAGCCTAGAGGAGATCATAGATAAAAAACTCTATGACCTCTCTAGCCTAACAATTTTCTAAATTATTTGCTATATTTATAAAATCATCTAGTGATAAATTTTCTGCCCTTAGGTTTTCATTTAGACCTAAGCTTGCAAAGGCTGCCTTTAAATCTTCCTTATCTGCAACAGCTGATAGGGAATTTAGGATGGTCTTGCGTCTTTTGGCAAAGCCTGCCCTCACTAGACTAAAGAGCTTATCCCTGTCTACATCCTTATCATAGGCCCTTAAATCTAGCCTTAGGACTGCTGAGTCTATTTTTGGGGCTGGCATGAAGACTGATTTTGGCACATTGGTAAGCCTTTTGGCATCTGAATAATATTTTACAAAAACTGATAGGGATGAGTAGTCCTTGCTTTTTTCATCAGCTAGCATCCTATCTGCCACTTCCTTTTGGACCATGACGGTCATCGATGTGCAGTTTACCTCATCTTCAAAGATTTTTTCTATGATTGGAGTTGTTATATAATATGGCAGATTTGAAACAAAAGCAAAGGGCTCTCCCCCAAAATATTTTTCCTGGATTTCTACCAGGTCTGTCTTTAAAATATCGGCATTTATAATCTCTACATTATCAAATTCTTCCATATTTTCTTCTAGGATCGGAATTAGGGTCGAGTCAATTTCTATTAGGACGAGTTTTTTGCAAGTCTTGGCCATCTCGTAAGAAATTGTCCCGATGCCTGGGCCCACTTCGATGACATTTTTCCCTGCCACATCTGCCCCATCTACGATTTTATCTACAAAATTTTTGTCTATAAGGAAATTTTGGCCAAGAGATTTTGAAAATCTAAAGCCATAAAGGTCTATTATTTCTTTTACAACTTTTGGTGAATATAGTTTTTTCATAAAGCTTCAACTCCTCTTTCAAATTCTTCTCGGCTAATCCCAAAGGAATTAAGCTTTGACAATAACCCTTTGGCATTGTAATAGCCAATCCCTAGATAATCCCCAAGCTTAGCCCTTCTTTCTCTAGAATTTTCTCCAATAGCTAGGCCATTATTAAATAAATCTGCCATGGTAAATTCGCTTGCCTTATCAATTTGGCTCGCCTTGGCCTTTTTTAGGGCCTCTATAATTACTTCTGGGTCTGCATTTTCAACACCCAAGTCACCTTTTTTTATGGCTTTTTTCCTGTCAATGTAGGCGTGCTTAGCTGTTGGGATTTCCTTTGCAATCTTTGCCCTGATTTTCTTGCCAGCATAGTCTGGGTCGGTTAAAATTATTATCCCGCACCTCTCGTTGATGGCCTTAAGCCTTTCAATTAAGTCCTTATCAAAGGCAAGGCCATTTGTGGCGATGATCTCACAGTCTACCGCCCTTTTGACATTGGCTATATCATCTTTTCCTTCTACTACTAGGCATTCTTTTATCATAGGTTGAAAAACTCCTTGGCATTTTTGCTGGTCCACTTGGCAATGGTTGATAGCTTTTGGCCCCTGATTTCTGCGATTTTTTGGGCAACCTCTATTATCCTGCGTGGATCATTCCTTAGTCCCCTAAAGGTCTTTGGGGTAAGATAAGGGCTATCTGTCTCAAGCATGAGCCTATCAAGAGGCACAAGGGCTGCGGCTTGCTTTTCATTTAGGCCGTCCTTATAGGTCACAACTCCGCCAAGAGAGATGTAAAATCCCCAATCCATGTAGGTTTTAAGAGTCTTTTCATCTGTCGAAAAGCAGTGGATTTGCACCTTTAAATCTGTATAGTCTTTTAAAATTTCCATAATATCTTCTGTGGCATCCCTATTGTGGATTACAACTGGCAGGTCAAGTCTTCTGGCCATTTCTAATTGCTTAATAAAAACTTCCTTCTGGAGGGCCTTAGTTTCTATGGTCCAATAATAATCAAGGCCGATTTCTCCTATGGCTACTGCCCCCTCTTTGGCTAGTTTTTCAATTTCCTCTAGATCATTTTCTCCCATCTGATCCACATCTGATGGATGGATTCCTACCTGGGCATAGAAATTGTCAAAGTCTTTGGCAAGGGCAATATTTGCCCTAGAATTTGCGAGATTTGTCCCTGGATTTACCACTGCCTCTACAAAGAAATTAGACAGGTCTCTTAGGATAAAGAGCCTGTCCTGATCAAATTCTTCGCTTGTTAAGTGGGCGTGAGAATCTATTAGCTTCATTAAGATACCTTGCTTCCTGGCTTGATGTCAGCTAGGGTTGAAAGAAGGGTCAAATCATCTTCAAAGTCTGCTGCAAGGAGCATGCCTTGTGATTCAATTCCACGCATCTTTCTTGGGGCTAGGTTTTTGACAACAATTACATTTTTTCCAAGCAAATCTTCTGGCTTGTACCATTTTTTGATGCCTGATACGATTGTCCTGGTCTCTGTACCTATATCGACTTTAAAGACCAAAAGCTTGTCAGCATCTGGATGGAAGTCTGCTTCTACAATTTTTCCTACAACTAGGTCAAGCTTGGTGAAGTCTTCGTAGGCAATTTCAGCCTTTTCATCTTCCTTCTTATCATCTACCTTGCTATCAACAAGTCTTTCCTGGATAAGAGCGTTGTTTTTCTCGTGAAGTTTTGCAAGCTCTTCATCAACATCAAGTCTATCAAATAAGTTCTTGCCCTTTGATACCTTGCTTCCCTCTTCAAGAAGGCCAAAAGTCTTGGCAGATTCGATTCCCTTATTACTTGTGTCTAATTTTTCTAGGATTATTTTTGTGGTATCCTTCATGGTTGGCTCAATTAATTGGGCAACAATTCTTAAGGTCTCAGCAAGGTTATATAAAACCCTATTTAGTCTTGGAAGATTTGCCTCATCACGGCCAAGTATCCAAGGCTCAGTCTCATCTACATATTTATTGGCACGGCGGATTAGCTTCCATACTGTCTCAAGGGCCTCGTTGAATTTAAAGTCATCCATAAGTCTTACAAATTCTTCGTAGGTCTTTCCAGCTAGAGCAATTAATTCATCATCAAACTTATCAGTTTCTGTACCCTTTTCGATTATGCCGCCATTGTATTTAGAAATCATTGAAGTAGTTCTAGAAACAAGGTTGCCAAGGTCATTTACAAGATCTGAATTGTATCTTTCCATAAATTTCTTTGCAGAAAAGTCCCCATCAGATCCAAAGTTAAATTCTCTTAGCATGAAGTATTTAAGGGCATCATTGCCATAAAGGTCTACTAGTGGCTCTGGATACATGATATTGCCCTTGGACTTACTCATCTTGTCATTTTCAAATAAAATCCAACCGTGGGCAAAAACTTTTTCTGGAAGTGGAAGGTCAAGGGCCATCAAAAGTGCTGGCCAAATAATGGTATGGAATCTTACTATATCCTTACCGATTAAATGAACGCTAGCTGGCCAATATTTCTCAAATTTCTCCTTGTCAGTTCCAAATCCAATTGCTGATAGATAGCAAGATAGGGCATCAATCCACACATAAACAACGTGTTTATTATCAAATGGGACATCCACTCCCCAATCAAAGGAAGTCCTTGTCACAGATAGGTCAGAAAGGCCCTTGTCTATGAAGTTATTAAGCATTTCCTTTTGCCTAAACTTAGGCTCTAAAAATTCTGGATGGTCTTTGAATAGTTCTTTAAGTTTATCTGTATATTTTGATAGTCTAAAGAAATATGTTTCTTCTTCTTGGTACTCAACATCACGACCACAATCTGGACATTTACCATCTTCTAATTGGCTTTCAGTCCAAAAAGTCTCACAAGGTGTACAATAATAACCCTTGTATTCACCCTTGTAGATGTCGCCTTGATCATAAAGCTTATTAAAGATATCTACTACATCCTTCTCGTGATCCTTGCCAGTAGAACGGATAAAGGTGTCATAATTAATATCAAGCTTTTCCCATAATTTGATGGTCTCAGCTGCAATCTTATCTACAAATTCTTGAGGCTCTTTGCCATGGGCATGGGCTGATTCCATAATCTTTTGTCCATGCTCATCAGTACCTGTAACAAGATAAGCATCATAACCCATCAAATTTTTATATCTTTTTAAAACATCCGCAATTATTGAAGTATAGGTATTTCCTATATGTAAATTGGAGTTTGGATAATATATTGGTGTTGTAATATAATAAGGTTTCTTATTAGTCATCTAGTCATCTCCTATAAATAATTCTTATTTTATCATACTTCAAAAGCCCTAAAAATCGAAATTTGAGATAAAAAACAAATTTAATATTTAGTATACTCAGAATTGATATTTTTTACACTTATGATATAATTAACTTAACAGAACCTCTCCACGCTTAATGTAAACTTTACATGCGGACCACGGAGAGGGCTTTTTTTATATCAAGGAGTTCTTATATGGAATTAAAACCAGCGTTAAGCTATAAAGAACAGATTCTAAAACTAAAAAACGATCATAATTTATTGATTTCTAATTATAAATGTGCTGAAGAAATTTTAAAAAAAGTAAATTATTATAGACTCTCGGGCTATGGAATTGGACTTAAAAAGTATGACAATAAAGAACATTACAAAAATTATATCAGTATAGAAGATCTATTTAGCCTTTATTGTTTTGATAGTGAGTTTAAAAATAATCTAATAAGGACGATTGAACAAATAGAAATTGAACTAAGGACACAAATTGCTTACCACTTAGCTATTAACTATGGGCCCGATGTACTCAACAAGGAAAATAATTTTATCTATAAAACAAATAAAGAAGGCCATACAATATATTCCATCATTATTAACAATCTAAATAAAGAAATATATAGACAGAGAAATAAGCCATTTGTTAGACATCATATTAAAAAATATAAGGGGAAGTTCCCTATATGGGTATCTGTAGAGCTCATGTCCTTTGGAAATTTATCTTCTCTATTTAGTATTCTTAAAGACGAAGATCAAAAAGAAATTTCAAATTATTACAACACAGACCCTAAGTATTTAAAAAATTGGATTTTGTGCTTAGTTGAAGTTAGAAATATTTGTGCCCATTACACAAGACTCTATAATATGCCATTAAAGGAGAATCCTCGTCTTTATTCTGAAAATGAAAAATACAAAGGCAAACAAAATAAAATATTCCCTATTCTTTTAATTATAAAGAGAATTCTAAACTCAAATGACCAATGGAAATCACTTCTAAAAGATTTAAAAAACACCTTTAACAAATATCAAGGATGCTTTAACTATAGCTTTATGGGCTTTCCTAAAAATTGGAGGAATATTCTTTAAAAACACCCTGTTTAAAAATAAAAGCTTGACATGTTTATCAAGCTCTATCACTAGAATTTATAATATACTAGTCTGTAATACAAAAAACTAAGGTCTAAGGCGCTTAATTTTATACCATAAATAGCATCTTTTATTCTTTCTAATTGTTCTTCCCTATGATAGGTATTACTTTTTATTATTTCTTGGGTCCACGTTTTCAGATTAAGATCTATACATTATTTATTTTAATATATGCGCCCTTTCAAAAAAATCAGTCCAACCTAGTCTGAAAAGTCAAGCTTTAAATCTGAATATTTTAATAATTGATTTGTAAATGCATTTCTTAAAAAAGTCTTAAACTTAGAATAATTTTGGGGTCCATGATTATGAGAAAAAGTCTTCCACCAAGTGTTTCGAGCTATTGGCGGTAATTATCATTTTTAAGCTTATGGATTAAAAATCAAACTTTATCTTGGCCCTATCAATTTTCCTATAAATTTCAATTACAAAACTTTCTACACCATCTGTAGACAAGTCTCCCAATACGTGAACCACTCTAATCACTTATTAATAAACTCGCATTTAATTAACTTATTCATTTCAAAAATTTAGCCTGGACAAAGCTCAGCTAGGCCAGGCTAATCTTATTATATTTTTTAACTTATTTTAAGAAAAATCCCATCATTTTTTATACTTATTAAGTGTAAGCACAAACCTAGTATCTTTTCCTATCAAATCATAGGTTTCTTTTTCTGTAAAATCAGAATCATCTAGGCCTAGTCTATAAAAATAGTACTTAACATTGGATAGGACGCTTATAGATTTATTATAATGATTTACCCATTTTTCTTTAGAAAAACTTCCAAATACAGGATCTGTCATGTTATTGACTTTCTTCCACTTATCAATGTTTTTTTCTCCGTACTTGTAGAGTTTTACAGTTGTTCTATAACACCTGTTATATAATTTAATTAGTTTTTTAACTTGTTTTTTATTAAGGATTTTCTTTTTCTCTGCTTCAGAAATTTTACCTACCCTGCTTTTTCCATATGGATTAATAGCCTCTCCATTTTTAAAATAATATTTTCCTGAAACTGACACCTCTGGTAGATACATACCCTCAGCATAAGAAGAATCTCCCTTAAAATCAAGGTCTATCACATTTTCAGAAGAAGCATCTCCCCTTGGCATGTCATATAAGATTTTTGTGATTAAATTTTCAAGAATTTTAACAAAATCACCTTCACTAGTTCCCCTAATGGTAAGACTATAATAGATTCCATCAAATTTAAAATCAGCAGAATAAACAGAATCCTTGCCTCCATTAAATTCACCTGCCCTATAAATTAATGCATCTAATCCCTTAATCTTACTTTTTTTAAAGGATGCTGCAGCCTTTTCGTAATCCTTGCTATATGGTCCATACCTAAAGGAAATATCAAGGCCATCCTTAGTCACAAGACTATCTTCTGTATAAAGATAAGTTTTTTCTCCTGTATTTTTTCTTAGCTCATAAGACTGATCAAGATCAAAGTCAAAATCAAAAATTCCCTTTAAATATTCCTTCTCTTTCTTAAGGTCATTTTCAAGAGTATTTCCTTCTGGATAGGTTTCTGTATTTACATAATCATTTACAAGAACTCCCTCACTCGCTTCTACATTTACTGTTAAAAAAGCAAAAGCTAATACAGACGCTAAAATAATTTTTTTCATAATCTCCTCCTCTTATTTTTCTTGCTCACAATTTTTATAAAGCTAATAAGTCTCCATTCTTATACCTCATTGGGTTTAGTTTTTTCATTACTACTCCTATAAAACTACCTTATATATGAATTTATTTTTAAATCACCTGTTAATCTTTTATTGTTTAAGTTAATAATTATTATAGAATATCTACTACGTAAATTAGATTTAACTTTTATTATCATATCAGAATAAAATGTTTCCTGGTAAACAATTACACCATTTTCTTCTACAATGACAGTATATTTAACTCCCCCTCTGCATATCATGTCACTTAATTTTATAGTAAATCCACTATGCATTTTCTCTACAATAGAATTCATATCAATTTTATATTCATTTTTTTCATAACTCCCTATGTTAATTCTATTGTCTATATTTGCAGCTCTAAGGGAATTAATTGATGTTTTACCTAATTCTAACCTCTGATATTCATCATCATTTATAATTTCAATTTTATCATTATTTACATCATCATAATCAGCCACTGATCCTTTTACTAAAGTAACCATATCATAGTCAATATAATCTACACTTGCGTAAGCTGGCATACTTAATGCTAATATTATTATAAAACCTATTATCCCATTTATTGTCGTTTTGTAGTTTCTAATAACCTCTATCCTTTCTTTATTTGGATTCATTCTTAAATAAAAGCTATTTTTATAAAAATTCATTTCCATAAACTTAAGTAATGATTTACAATAATCTTTTCTAATTTTTCTACTATCACCCAATTTATCAATCACTTCTTTATCACAATTAATCTCAATATCTTGTTCAACCCTCTTTAGGCTAAGCCAAAAGATAGGATTGAACCAATAGATGCAAGCTAATATATTTACAATGTGATTGAATATAATATGATATTTTTTAATATGCGTTAGCTCGTGAATAAGTACGTGGTCAAGAAGCTTAGTATCTTCTATAATTTCCCTTTGTATAACTATTTTAGGCCTTAGTACGCCAAAGGTAATGGGTGAATTTAGGTCATTATTTATATAAACTTTAACTTTTCTTTTAAGGTTAAATGATTTAATAGTATTTAATATTCTCTTATCCTCATAAATTTTAGAATTATTAATAACTTTTTTAAAAATATATATTTTATAAATTAGGTATATACAAAGCGGTAAGGACAAAATTATTCGATTAAGCGGATATAAAAATGCTTCAATGTCCAATGTCACTTTATTTATTATATCATTAATAAAAGTTATTAATCTTATAATTCTTGTAATAATTTCACTATCACCATTAGCATCAAATTGAATTCTGAAACCATAAGGTACAATTAAATATGCAAGGAAAAATGTCCACAATATAACATTTGCAGATTTAAATGATTTTAAATTTAATCTTTTTCTAAAAATTAAAATTAAAAACAATATCCAAACACTCCTAATTCCCTTATCAAGAATAGAGTAATTTATTAAACTAATTTTCAACTCTATTCCTCATCGAAACTATCAATTAGTTTTCTCATTTCATCCAATTCCTCTTTTGATATTTTTTCATTAGTCAAAAAGGTCTTGCACATATTTAATAATGAGCCTTTAAATAGCTTATTAAAGACTTCCTTTTGTTTATCGTATAGAGCATCTTCCCTAGATACTGAGACACTTATGGTGTAATTTGGATACCTCCTTGAAATAGCTCCTTTATCTATAAGTCTACCAAAAAAAGTATAAGCTGAAGTTTTGCTTGTTTTGTATCTATCCTTTAAAACTTTTGCTAAATCAATAGCTTTTATCTCTCCATTTTCATCTAAAACATCCCCTTGCCAGAGTAGTTCCATTACAATTAATTCCCCGTCAGAAAAATCCATAATTTCCTCCTAATACAAATCTATTCTCAATCGATATATCATTCTCATTTTGAGTATTTTATTTTCATCTTGATGAATATCATTTTTTTGAAATTATGCAAGACTTAATTGATTAATAGTTTACAAAAAAGCCCAAATTTTTCTCTAATCTTATTATAGATTACTAAAAAATAAGGTAAAGGTATAATTTATACATGGACTTTTGCCTGATAATGTGATATGATTGAGAATGGTGATTATATGAATAAGAATAATTATAAGTTTGGAAAACTTTTAAAAAATCTAAGACAAAAAAATAATATGACCCAGGAGGAGCTTTCTTATCGTTCTTTTATCAATGTCAAAACTCTTTCTAATATGGAAAATGGCAAGGTTGATATTGATTTAGACAAGCTTGAGATTCTTTCTGAAATACTTAATGTAGATCTTGTGGAGGAATATCTTTATCTTTTGTTAGATGATTCAGATCAGATTAATAAGATTGTTAAAAATCTTAATGCCAAAGATAGGTATGCTGGGTCTAGTCAGGCTTATGAAGTTGATATTCTAAGAGAAATTGAAAATAATTCCCAAAGAAAAATAATTAAAAACAAGGCTAGGAAATTAAAATTATTATTTCAATCCATAGAAATAAAAGAGTATAAGAATAAAAAGATGGCTCTTATCATTGAAGCTTTAAATGTCGGTAGGACCTTTGATTTTGCTGATCTTAACTTAAATACCTATGATATAATCGACTATAGGTTACTGATGAATTACGCTATATGTCTTAGCAATAAAAATGATAGGCTGGCCTGTCTAAAATTTATTAAAAACGCTAAACTAGATAATGATAATTTAAACTCAATTTTATACCACAATATCTCAAATACCTATTATAGTATGGATAAATCCTACCTGGCCCTTTATTACATAAATAAATCAATAAGGACAAATAATAAGAACCCGATTTCTCCAATTATGCTTTACCAAAAATCCATAATTTTATATGACCTTAAGATGCCTTACGAAAAATATGTAAGGCTTACTCTTGATACAGCTAAAAAAATCAACGAACAAGTATACAATCTTCTATTAGAAAAATATAAACTAAAGGCAAATGATGATAAAAATTTCATAATGCCATAGTTTTTTATATACCAACTTTAAAAGGTGATGTTGCAGAATAGTTAAATCTATTCTGCTCATCACTTTTTTTCTCGGATATTTGTATTAAGTAATTTAATTATATAGAGATTTTTAAGGTGGGAATAAATTTTTCCACATTTTCCTTAGAAATAGGCTCACTTAATAAAGCTTATGAAATTAATATTTTTTTCTTAAGCAGCTTTGTATTTTATGATTTCTAAGTTCTTATTTTCTATTTTGGTTGCCAGTTTATTTAAGTTTAGTGCTATTGATA